>JAICKT010000130.1 GCA_025927795.1 Parafilimonas sp.
AACAGCATTTGTTGCTTTTGGTTTATTTAAATTTTCATTTTCAACAGATGTATTCGAATTAGCCACATTTGCATTTGTATTTGCCGGCACAGCAGTACTTGTGTTTTGCTCTGATGGCTTATAAAAAGGATTACTTGCTGTATGTGTAGTTGTATCTGTTGTTTGTGTTGATGGTTCGTTTAATGCTGTTGTTGTTGAATCTGTTTTAGGTGGATTATTATCAGGTTGCACAGCAGGAAGATTTGATGCTTCATTTACAGATGGCTGGTTTATTGCACTATCAGATGTTGTATTAACTGAAGTATTATTCATACTTGTATCATTATTTGGAACAAAAACTTTTATTGTATCGGCTGCAGCCTTATCAACAAAAACCATATTGGTGCCGGTATCAAGTTTTGTTTCTGATATTTTTTGCAATTGTGAAACTGAATCTGTAAGTGCGTCAATGCTTTTGTCTGCTTGTGTTGTAGTTTGATTTGATGTATCAATTGTTGTTACTGCTGCAACAGTATTTGTATCAGGTGTTACTACTGCAACATTCGTTGTATCAATGTTTGTTGACATTGCAGTTGTATCAGCTTTACTATTATTAACCGGTAAATTTTTTTTAGTAAGATTTGAATCGCTCACAACATCAGAAAGCATACTGCTGAAAGCATTGTCAGCCGATGCTGTGTTACTGTTGGCTAAAACTTTTTGAGTTTGCATATTTTCCAATGCCCAGCCTTTGTCGGTTGTGTTCTCCAGTTTAAAACCCAAATCTTTTTTATTGATAACACATTTAAAATTTTGATCAGGATATTTATTCATAGGAAAACTTACCGTAAAATTATAATCGCCATCAGTAAGCTTCGGCAAAATAACATAACCGTAGTCAGAAGAACTATAAACTTTACCATTAAGCACTACAGCAAATGGTTGTCTATCCTCACTTTGAATATAAATAAAATGTTGTTGCTGTGCCTGTACCTTAAAAAATATGCTGCTGAAAAAAACTAAAAGAAGTACGCTCGCAAAATGCTTCATCAGGTTATTTTTAATAAAACTATTTAACTCCGCAAAACTAACATAAAATAAAAATGCACATAAACTACTGTAAGCGTGCCGAATATTTTAACCATTTATAAATTTCTTTACAACTAAGAAGTTATCTGCCCTTTATTTTTGCAGCTTTTAAAACTTATACATGAAAAAATACTTGTTATTGCTTTTGCTGTTTGTAACTACAGCAACCCTTGCCCAAAATAATTCTGCAGATACATCATGGAAACATATTTACCGCGCCGAAGCAACAAAGATTAACGACCTTGTTGATACGAAACTTGATGTAAAATTTGATTACAGCAAATCTTACATGTATGGAAAGGAATGGCTTACCGTGCATCCGCATTTTTATCCAACCGACTCTTTAACGCTCGATGCAAAAGGCATGAATATTAACGAAGTTTCGCTTTACACCAACGGCAAAAAAACACCTTTAAAATATACTTATGACAGTATGTTTTTGCGCATCACTTTAAACAAAGCATACAAAGCAAATGAAAATTATACAGTGTATATAGATTATGTTTCCAAACCAGATGAATGGCGGGAAGGCGGAAGTGCAGCCATTACCGGTGCAAAAGGTTTATACTTTATAAATCCGCGTGGCGAAGAAAAAGATAAGCCAACTGAAATTTGGACACAGGGTGAAACAGAACACAATTCTGTTTGGATGCCTACGATTGATAAACCAAATCAAAAAACTACGGAACAAATTACAATGACAGTGCCTGATAAATATGTTACGCTTAGTAATGGCTTACTCATCAACCAAAAGAAAAATACTGATGGCACGCGCACAGATACATGGAAAATGGATTTACCGCATTCTCCTTACTTATTTTTTATGGGCGTTGGCGATTATACAATTGTAAAAGATAGTTACAAAGGAAAAGATGTGGCATATTATGTAGAGAAACAATATGCACCAGTGGCACGCGGCATTTTTGGGCATACACCGGAGATGATAAAATTTTATTCTGAAACACTGGGCATTGATTTTCCATGGCAGAAGTATGACCAGATTGTTGGACGCGATTATGTAAGCGGCGCTATGGAAAACACAACTGCAACATTGCACGAAGAAGCTGCTTACCAAAATGCAAGGCAATTAAAAGATGGCAACGATTGGGAAGATGTAATTGCACATGAATTGTTTCATCAGTGGTTTGGCGATCTGGTTACTACAGAAAGCTGGAGCAACATAACCGTAAATGAAAGCTTTGCAGATTTTAGTGAAACAATTTGGAATGAATATAAATATGGTCAGGATAAAGGCGATGAAAAAAATTATGATGATATGCAAACATATCTCAACAGCAACAGCGATGATAAGCCATTGGTGCGTTTTCATTATGCAGATAAAGAAGATGTGTTTGATGCAGTGAGCTATCCGAAAGGTGGAAGAATTTTAAACATGCTTCGCCATTATTTGGGTAACGATGCTTTTTATGCATCGCTGCATAAATATCTTACCGATAATAAATTTAAAAATGGAGAAGCACAGCAACTGCGATTGGCTTTTGAAGCAGTAACAGGACAAGATTTAAACTGGTACTGGAATGAATGGTATTATGGTGCCGGCGAACCAGTGCTTGATATTAGTTATGTGTATGATGATGCTGCGAATAATGTAAAAGTTATCGTTCAGCAAAAACAAAAACAGCAGATTTTTAAAATGCCGGTGAACATTGATATTTATAATGGCGCAAACAAAACACGTTACCAGGTATGGATACAAAATCCTGTGGATACATTTACTTTCAGCTACACAACAAAACCAGACCTTATAAATTTTGATGCTGATAAAGTTTTACTGTGCAGAAAAACAGACCATAAAACTGCCGACAATTACAGAGCACAATGGAAATATGCACCTTTATATGTTGACAGAAGAGAAGCAATTGATTATTTTGGAGATAACAAAATGCTGACTGAATTAAGTTTAGGATTGAATGATAAATACTATGGTATAAGAAGTTTTACATTAGATAAAATGAAAGAAATACCGGAAGCCTTATCAAACGCATCTGTTTTGCAAACGGTTCAGCGCATTGCAACCAATGATGAACACAACAGAACAAAAGCAAGAGCAATTGATATGCTGGCAGCAACAAAAGATCCGTACTACAAATCAATATTTGAAAAAGCAGTAAACGATTCTTCTTATACTGTTGCCGGTGCTGCGCTGGAAGGTTTAAGCAATCTCGATTCTGCAAACGCATATACATTAGCTAAAAAATATGCGGCTGATGCAAAGGGTGATTTGGCAGATGCAGTAAATGCAATACTCATTTCACAAGGCGGCGAAGCCGATTATGATTTGGTTTTGAAAACATATTCTGATATGCCGACAAGCCAGCAAAAGCTGCAGGTAACCGAAGATTTTTGTAATTATCTTTCTAAGATAAATGATACAGCAAAAATTAAAAACGGTATAGATAAAGTAATTTCATTTAGAAATGCTATTCCGCAGGCATACAGAAGTTATGTTGATCCAGCAATAAATGCTGCTCTGCAAAAAGTTGCAGATGCAAAAGGCGCAGATATGCAGGCCTATATTCAAACACAAATGAAATAAGTTTTTTTCCCACAAGCTATAAAGACACAAAGAATGAAATAAAGCTTTGTGTCTTTGGCATCTAATATTTTTTTTCTGAACATTCTTTTTTGGAAAGAACAAATGAATTATCAAACTTAATTTTTGCAAGATTGATAAAAACCATTTTATTATTTTTTTCCATCATTTCACCATAACCTTCTTTTGCAGTGCTGTCGGTAAGTAAAAATGCAACCTCTCTTACAGATTGGTTTCCTTCAGACATAAATGTATAATCAGCGGTGAGTGTATCACCTTTCATTTTTCCTGTAATGGTGCCGCTGTTTTTATCTTTTTCATAAAGATTATAATACAAGTTTCCTGTTAAAGCAGAATCGCCAATATTTGCATGTAACAAAACAGAATCTTTTTTATTGGTATAACCATAACAATATTCACCTAACAACGAGCCGGTAAGTACTCTTGCAGCAATACTGTCATTCTCCATTTGGTTAGGTTGCTGTGCTGGATTTTTTTGATTATTGCAGGAAAATAGCAAGACAACAATTAAAAGTGAAAACATTTCTTTCTTCATAATAAAAAATTTATTAATTCTTAATACTACACTTTTTCGTGTTCGCAATCTTTCATTCCCTGTTCAAATTCCAAAGTAGAGTGATGAATATTTAAATGTTCCAGCTCATGTTTTATTTCGCGTTTTATTTCATCTACTTTTTGCATAGAAAGATTTTTCTTTACTAATATATGTGCAGTAAGCGCATTCATTTTTGTACTTAATGCCCATGCATGAATATGATGAATGTTTTCAACGCCATCAATAGCAGAAATATTTTTTTCAATTTTTTTAATGTCAACATTTTCAGGCACTGCATCGAGTGATAAACGAATGCTGTTTTTTAATAAGCTCCATGTACTTTTTACAATTACCATAGCAATCAGTAAACTCAAAACCGGATCAATCCAAAACCATTTTTTATAGTAGATAATAATACCGCCAACTACCAAAGCAAGAGAAACCAATGCATCACTTAATAAATGCAGGTAAGCACCTTTTATGTTTAGATCTTCTTCTTTATTTTTTAAAAACATAAAAGCAGTAGTACCGTTTATAATTACACCTACTCCGGCAACCCATGCAATAGTAAAGCCGGGTAACTGAGGCGGATTAAATAAATGGTCAATGGCTTCGTAACTAATAGCACCAATTGATATCAATAAAATAACTCCGTTAAACAGCGCAACAAGAATGGTTGTTTTTCTGTAACCGTAAGTAAAATTTTCATTGGGTTTTACATCTGCAAGGCGAAAGGCGAGCAGTGATAAAGCAAGGCTTATTACATCAGCAAAGTTGTGACCCGCATCAGACAACAACGACAAAGAATGAATAATAATTCCGAAAACAACTTCAACAATAACAAATAAAAAATTGAGCCCGATGCCAATATAAAAAGCCAGGTTTACATTTTTTAATTCAGCAATTTCCGAATGGTTATGATGATGATGTTCGTGACTCATGCAAATTTTATAGCATTATCAATATTACACAAACATACGCACGCTATAAACTTATTTAACGAATTACATCTTCCGGCATTCTTCAGCGCATTGCTTACAGGCTTCAGCACATTCTTTACAATGTTCATGTTCATGCTTGCTGCATTCAGCATAACAATCGTCGCACATTTCTGGCATATAACTTAATAAGAAAAACATACAACCAATTTCGGTAAGCACAGTTAAAACTGTAAATTGAGTTTTCGTTAGCAGAAAACTAATATAAGGATTGAGAAATTTTTCGATTAAATTATCGTGGGATACGAAGCGGGAATCGGTTACTTTAAGTCTATTGAATCCTTATTTTCTTCCATGGTCATTCCGCATTTACTGCATTTCCCAGGTTTATCGCTAACTACATCAGGATGCATCGGGCAAGAATATGTTACTAACTGTCCTTGCTTGCTACTTACCCTGTTAACAATGAGATGCGTTCCGCAAATAGAGCAAGTGCCCGGTTTTTTGCTTTTAACCCAGGGATGTGTTGGGCAGGTATATTGAGCTTTTGCTGCTTTCTTCTTTATTTGTGTACTATCTGATTTTAAGTTTGATTGTGCAAACATTGTTGTAGTGCTTGCTACAAGTAATGCCAGCATTATTATCTTTTTCATTTTTTCTGTTTTAGATATGCAACAAAAGTCAACAGGCATGAAGCGATAATTTATGACTGAAAACATTGCGAGAAGTGATTGTAATCACATATTTTTCTATTGAAGTTTCAACAATTTTGCATTGATAGCAACAACCACTGTACTTAAACTCATAAGCACTGCACCCATTGCGGGACTTAACAGGAAGCGCGGGTATAAAACACCTGCGGCTAAAGGTATTGCTACAATATTATAGCCTGCTGCCCACACAAGATTTTGAATCATCTTTTTGTAAGTGGCTTTGCCAAAAGAAATCATTTGAGCAACGTCTTCAGGATCACTGTTTACCAAAATAATATCAGCGGTTTCTGCTGCTACATCTGTTCCTGAACCAATTGCAATACCAACATCTGCCTGTGCAAGTGCCGGTGCATCGTTTACGCCGTCACCTGTCATAGCAACAACTTCTCCCTTGTTTTGAAATTCCTTTACCTTAATCTGTTTCTCGTCGGGCAGCACATTGGAAAAATATCCATCCATGCCTAATTTATTTGCAACTGCAGCCGCAATCTTTTCATTATCGCCAGTAAGTAAAAAACATTTTATGTTCATCTTTTTTAATTGCAGTATAGCTCCGGCTGATGTTTCCCTTACCTGATCTGCAAGTGTTATAATACCGCTTAGCTCTTTATCAATTAAAACGAATATTACTGTTTCAATATTCTGATCAATGGATTGCGGTATTGACGGAAGCTGCAAATTATTTTGCTTGAAATAATTAGGGCCTGCTGCAATAATCCGCTTATTTTTTACTGTAGCTGAAACTCCAATTCCTTTCATGTATTGAAAGTTTTCGGATTGATACAGCGGTAGTTTTTTTTCTTTGAGTTTTGCTAAAATGCCATGTGCAATATGATGCTCTGAATTTTGCTGTGCTGTTGCGGCGAATTGTAAAATTTCGTCTTCTTTAAATTTATCTGAAAGGGCAATAATTTTTTGCACTTCATGGGATCCTTTTGTGAGTGTACCTGTTTTATCAAATATGATGGTAGTTAATTTCCTTGCATTTTCAAAAGCTGTACGGTTTCTTATCAATAAACCATGCATTGCAGAAATTGAAGTAGATAATGCGACCACCAAAGGTATTGCCACACCTAAAGCATGAGGGCAGGAGGTTACCATTACAGTAACCATTCTTTCTAAGGCAAAAGAAATGTTACCTTCTGTGCTGAACCAATAAATAAATGTAGCTGCACCCACAACAATAGAAATATATGTAAGCCATTTGGCAACTTTGTCTGCAAGATTTTGTGTATTTGATTTTGCACTTTGTGCAGATTGTACCAAGCCGATCACTTTTGATAAATAACTATCTTTCCCTGCACCTGTAACTTTTACTGTAATTGAGCCATCGCCATTAACTGAACCTGCTATTACTTTTTCGTCCTTGGTTTTTTCTACCGGAACGCTTTCACCGGTAAGCATACTTTCATTTACATAAGAGGCTCCGTCTAATACAATTCCATCAGCAGGAATTTTTTCGCCCGGTTTAATAAGAATAGTTTCATCATGCTTCAAATCTTGTAAGGGAATATCAACTGTTTCATTATTTCGTTTTACATGCACAAAGTTGGGAAGCAAAGCAACCAATGACTGTAATGCTTTTGATGCTACCATTACTGACTTCATTTCTAACCAATGCCCTAAAAGCATTATATCAATCAACGTAGCTAACTCCCAAAAAAAGTTCATTCCTTTTAAACCAAAAATTGTTGCTACACTATAAACAAAAGCAACTGTTATAGCAAGTGCAACCAAAGTCATCATTCCAATTGCCTTGTCTTTTATTTCACTAAACATTCCTTTGATAAATGGCATACCACCATACACATAAATGAAAGTGCTTAATGCCAACAGTAAATAATTTGCACCTGTAAATTTTATTTCAAATCCTATCCATTGCTGTATCATCTGGGATAATAATAAAATTGGAATTGTAAATACCAAACAAATCCAAAAGCGTTTTAAAAAATCCTGTGTGTGATGACCTGCATGTTTATCATGCATGTAATGATCGTTGGATTGTTCTTTTTGATGCGGATGATCGTGTGCCCTATGTGCTTTTTTAATGTGGTGTTCTGCCGTTCTATTACTTAAATGGTTCATCCTGTTAGGTTTTCTCTATTATTAAATAGATGATTATTGTAATTAGTGCTATCAAACAAATCCATGCAGAAAACCAGAGTGCTTTAGCCATGTAATTGGTTTTCTCATCCTGGTTCTTCATCTGCATGATATACATTCCGAATAAATGAATTGCTGCACCAACAATTATTACCAGCAGAGAATAATCAGTAATAACGCCTCCCCATTAGCACAAAATACCTGCACCCAAAGCGGATGCCGACTGTGCAATTTATTTTGTTATTTGTTCTGGTTGCATCGAGGATTGTTTACTTTTCAAACATTCATTGCAGCATTCAATCAAGCTGCCATCCTTCTGCATTCTTCAGCGCAAACTTTACAAGCCTCCGCACATTCTTTACAATGTTCATGTTCATGCTTGCTGCATTCAGCATAACAATCGTCGCACAGTTTTGCACATAAAGCACAAAGTTCTTTTGCTTTATCGCTTCCCAAGCTCATTAACTGTGCAGATGCATAACAAACCGTTGCACATTCCATGCAAAGCTGAATACATTTTGACATCATGTTTACATCATCTTCCTGCGCATCGCCGCTTGCACAATGGTTACAAAGCGCTGCACAGTTTAAACATGCATCAATACATGTTTTGTAATCGTGGTAATTTTTCATGGTTATATTTTTTATTGATGTTAAAAAAAACTATAAGGTTTTCAAAATCTTATAGGTTTAAAAATTACATTTTCATTAATGAAGGATAAATGCGCAAATACACTTCAAATGCTGTTGGGTTCTTTCCGTATAAACTATATAATTTTTTGTCTTCTTTATAAAAAGTAAAGTGGCTGCCAACAGCAATATTTGTTTTCTTCAGTTGCAATAAATCATAGTTAATGCCAAGTGTGTATGCATTTACATTAAAAAGATTATCGCCATACATTGTTTCATTAAGATTTAATTCATGCGTTGATTTTTGCACATATTCATATTTACCATATAAAGCAAATTTTTTAAGATGATAAGACGCTTCAAGTAATGCAGCATTCTCGCCATCTTCATCCTTTAATTTGTTCATTCCCCAAACAGCGGTTGCATTAAATGAATTATTATTCATTAAAGGAAGTGCATATTCTGCCGAAGCTGTTGTACGATGAATATTTTCACCAGGATGTAAAGCTTCAGGGCTTTTTATATACGCATGAGAAATTTGCAGCGCCCAATTTTTTGAAGGATTGAAAGATAATCTTCCGCTCCATGAATTAAAACGCGGCTTATCAAAATCATAGCGGTTTTCATCAGGTTCTCTGCCGGTGAATGATGAGCCTTCTAATTTAAATTCACCTAAACGCACGCCTAATGTTGCAACACCAAAAGTTATATGTGTTGCATCAATCCAATGATGCGAAATAGGTGCATCAGGATTATCTAATGATGAAGCGCGATGCATAAACGCAACCGGTCCTAACGCAGGTTCGCCCGGATAACCAACATAAGCAAATACATCTGCTTTTTTTGAAAGCGCGTAAGAATATGAAACAGATAATTCAGAAAATAAATCATGCGGATGTTGCCTGTCAACGAGCGGCACACCATGTGCAGATTCACCGCTTTGAAATAATAATGGGTAACCTTTTTGCCCGGTAATAATTGCATCGGCAGAAAGCATTGTGCTAAAATGAAACAAACCTTTTTTGCCAACTTGTGTTTGTCCCATAAACATAAGCCAGTTGGGTGCATCAATCATTTCATCTCCACGTGAACCATTATCACTTAAATCTTGTTTGTTGTAACGAATAAATAAATTGTAGTGCAGCATATACATCCAGTTTTTTGAATGGTACATTGTACCATACATCGGTGCTGCATCAGGACTCCAACTTGTGCCGGAACCATCACGGCTCATAGGAAGATTGAGGGAGAAAGAATGAGACATGTTTTGCATCGGCATATTCATTTCACTCATATTCGAATCATTCATTTGCATATTATGCATATTGTGATTCATATTATGCGGCGTTGTATCATTCATCATCATTGAATGATTATGCTGTGCGTTCGCCTTCAAACAAAATCCAATCATTATAAATGCAATAAAATATTTCACGCTGATAATTATAAAATGATAAATAAAATGCTAACAATACTCATCACAATCATTAATAAATCTTCAATGATTGTTACAGTGCTCATGGGCAAATTAAAAACTGCACCAAGACATGCACATTTAATTTTTCGTTTGTTTAAAACGCTTTGCAAAACACCAATAATGCTTACACTCATTACAATAAATGTAACCGCATTTGTAAGCAGCGGATTAAAGCCTGTAATAAATGCAATGCCTAACGCGAGTTCAATAAAAGCATAAACATATCCGTAGCCCATCCAGCGCTTTGCAATAATGTCGTACGAAAAATAACTTTCGGCAAAGCCTTTTAAATCAAGCACTTTAAAAAAAGAAAACGTAAGAAAAAATGCACCCATAAAATTGTGCATCCATCGCATCGGGTTAAAACCATTTTGCCATTCAATTAAAAATGTTATGCCGGTGATGTAGGCAAAAATCAATATAATAGGTTTATATGTTTCAAACCATGTTTTGGTTTCTTCTTCATTCATCATTTGTGCATGATGATTTTCCTGCTCGCTTAACTTGTATTTAGGATAATCTTTTAAAGCATTCTGCAATTCATTTGTTGATATGTGATGATGCATGGTAATATCTGCTTCATTTTTTTCAAGATGGATATTTACATTCTCAACGCCATCAACAGATGATAAAAGCTTGCGAACTTTTTCTGCGCAGCCATTGCACGTCATTCCTGCAACTGTATAAGTGTGTGTCATATTTTTTTGAATACTGCAAAGCTATTATCTACAGTTACTGCAACTATTATACAATTATGGAAATGATTTGTAAGATTCAGGAATTATAATTCAATTACAGAAGCATGTATATGTTTTTCATTCTCCCACATGCACATCACCTGTTTGTTATTCAGCGCTTTTAAAACCGGCAGACTTCCTTTGCCAAGAATTTTTTTTTGCCCTTTCGCATTTACAAAAACAACTTCACCATTTTCAACCCATGCATACACATTCTTATTATTTACTGTTTCTATT
>JAICKT010000298.1 GCA_025927795.1 Parafilimonas sp.
AACCATACACATTAATTGTAAAATATGATTTTGCACCATATCGCGCAACGCACCACTTTGTTCATAATATCCGCCACGGTCTTCTACGCCAACTGTTTCAGCAACCGTTATCTGAACATGATCAATATAATTACGGTTCCATATCTGTACAAACAAGTCATTTGCAAAACGCAAAGCCAAAATATTTTGAACGTTTTCCTTTCCGAGATAATGATCAATACGATAAATCTGGTCTTCCTTAAACATCTGCGCTAATAAAGCATTTAATTCATGTGCGCTTTTTAAATCATGACCAAAAGGCTTTTCAATTACTATGCGTGTGTGTTGTTCATCGCTGCACAAATGAAGTGAGCCCAATCTTTTTGCAATATCAGGAACCAGTTGCGGCGCCACAGCGAGATAAAAAATTATGTTGGGATGATTGCCCCATTTTTCATGCAAGCCTTTTATGCAATCTGAAATTGCTTTGTAAGCCGCTTCATCTTCTGCATCCATTTGCAGATAAGAAACATGTTCGGAAAACTCTTTCCATGTACCGTTTTGCTCATCTTTTCTGCGGCTGAATTCTTTTATACCTTCCAGCAAATGTTTCCTGAATTTATCATCGGTATAAGCAGACCTGCCAATACCAAAAATTTCAAAATCATCAGGCATCCATTTATCAATAAATAAATTGTAAAGCGCCGGTGTAAGCTTGCGTTGATTTAAGTCGCCGCTTCCGCCAAAAATAAAAATGGCAGATGCAGGTGTATTATTTTTTTTCGAAGACATGTGTTATAAGTTTGATTTACCGGTCTTGCACTTTTGAAGTGTCTGACCATAGTTGTAATTTATTTTTTTTCTTCAGATTGTAATGGCTGCGGATTTTCTGTTTCTGCATGATGCTTCTTTTCTTTTACAACATCTTCAATCCATTCAGTATGAAAAATACCTTCTTTATCTATGCGCTGATAAGTGTGCGCACCAAAAAAATCGCGCTGTGCCTGGATTAAATTCGTTGGCATTGTTGCGGAACAATAAGCATCAAAATAACCAACAGCACTTGCTAAACCTGTTACAGGAATCTTACTTTTTAATGCAAGTGCAATTACGTTGCGTGCATTTTTTTCTGTTTTCTTTACAAGTCTTCCAATATTTTTATTTAATAAGATGTTTGAAAGCGCTTTGTCTTTTTTAAATGCTTTATAAAATGTTTCGAGCAATGAAGACCGAATGATGCAGCCGCCGCGCCAGATTTTTACAACATCAGCCAAAGGAATTTCCATGTTTAATTCTGATGATGCTTTATGCAACATTGCCAAACCTTGTGCATAAGCAATGATGATGGAAAAATATAGAGCGTCTTTTATCTTTTTAATGTCTTTATGTTCTTTGCCTTTTAATTCTTTTGTTTTTGAGTGATACAATGCCGATGCAGCAACACGTTCTTCTTTATAACCTGAGAGTGTGCGCATGGCAACAGCAATATCAATTGTTGGAATAGAAACAGGCAATTCCATTGCATCCTGCGATGTCCATTTGCCTGTGCCTTTTGAACCTGCTTTATCAGAAATCACATCAACAATACGAGCATCTGTTTCATCATCTTTTCTTAAAAATATTTCGCTGGTTATTTCAATTAAAAATGATTGCAGTTCTTCTTCATTCCATTTTTTAAATACATCGCTTAATTCATCATTATCCAAACCCAAACCATTTTTCAGCAAATCATACGCTTCGCTGATAAGTTGCATAATGGCATATTCAATTCCGTTATGCACCATTTTTACATAATGACCCGCCGCATCTTTACCCATGTATGCAACGCAGGGTACGCCATCCACTTTCGCTGAAACTGCTTCCAGCATTGGCTTTACGCGTTTCCATGCAGAAATATCACCGCCGGGCATAATGCTTGGTCCTTTGCGAGCACCTTCTTCGCCACCACTTACACCCATGCCCATAAAATGAATACCTTTTTGTTCAAGATCTTTAACGCGTCGCAGTGTATCTGTGTAGTGTGAATTACCACCATCAATCACTACATCATTCGGTTCAAGTAAAGGCAACAGGTTTGCAATAACATTATCAACAGGTTTGCCTGCAGGCACGAGCATCATAATTCTGCGTGGCTTATCTAATTGCGAAACCATTTCTTCCGCTGTAGTTACACCTTTTACTATTGTGCCGGGCGATGCCTGTTCTTCCAAATGTTTTGCTTTTGCTGCATCCAAATCAAAGCCAATAACCTTGTAGCCGTTATCAGCCATATTTAATAAAAAATTACTTCCCATCACACCAATACCTACCATTCCAAAATCATAAAGATTATCTGCCATAAAAATGTTTTTTATGAGTGCGCAAGTTAAGTAATACTCAATGGTCAACCGTCAACATTCAACGGTCATCAATTTTAATTAACTTCTTTAATTAACTTCGCGGTGAAATTTAAATTATGAATAGTGTAGTGGCGAATGGTGCGCCAACCTTAACTGCAAAAGATTTTGCCACCGACCAGGAAGTGCGCTGGTGTCCCGGTTGCGGCGATTATTCCATTTTAGCACAGGTGCAAAAAGTAATGCCAACCATTGGTGTTCCAAAAGAAAATATTGTTATCATAAGCGGCATCGGTTGCAGCAGCCGTTTTCCATATTATATGAATGTGTACGGCATGCATTCTATTCATGGGCGGGCAACAGCAATTGCGAGTGGTTTAAAAGCAACAAGACCTGAATTAAGTGTTTGGATTGTTACCGGCGATGGCGATAGTTTAAGCATCGGCGGTAATCATACCATACATTTATTGAGAAGAAATTTTGATGTAAATATTTTGCTGTTTAATAACCAGATTTATGGTTTAACAAAAGGACAATATTCACCTACGTCGGAAAGAAACAAAATAACCAAGAGCACACCATTTGGTAGTGTTGACCATCCATTCAATCCTGCTGCTTTAGCCATGGGCGCTGATGCAACATTTATTGCACGCAGTATGGACCGCGATCCGAAACATTTGCAGGAAATGCTGCAACGTTCACATAAACATAAAGGCTCGTCTTTTTTGGAAATATATCAGAACTGTAACATTTTTAATGATGAGGCTTTCGCAATGTTTACAGAAAAATCTTCAAAAGCAGATGAAACTATTTTTCTTGAACAAGGCAAGCCTCTGTTATTTGGTGCTGCAAAAAATAAAGGTATTAAGCTCGATGGCTTTAAACCGGTTGCTGTTGAGATTGGTGTAAATGCAAGTGTAGATGATATTTGGGTGCATGATGAATTTGATTTTTATAAAGCGCAGATATTAATCCGCATGTTTGATGATCCGAAACTCGAACATCATTTACCAAGACCATTCGGTGTTTTTTATGAAACTGACCGACCTTGTTATGAAGATATTTTGCAAACACAGGTTGAAGAAACTATTGCATCAAAAGGTGCAGGTGATTTGGATAAATTATTAAGAGGAAAAGAAGTTTGGGAAATTATATAAGTGCTTATATAATTTAAGCGTTCACAATTCTTCTGCAATAATTAAAAACTGTGGCATAAAGTTTTATTGAAGTATTCCGGCATTTTAATTATTCGTTATTATTTCCAAAACATCAAACGCATCGTTCAGTACAACAAGGTTTGCTTTTCTTCCTGTTGCAATAGAACCTAATTCATTTTCTTTTTTTATCACTTGTGCAGGATATAAACTGCACATGCGTAAAGCTTCATCTATTTTTATATCGCAATGTTCAACAAAATTTTTTGCGCATTTACTCATCGTTAAAGCAGATCCGCTTAAAATTCCATTGGCTGTGTATTTATCGCCTTCCAATACATGCTGGTAATAACCTTCATGCGTTTCTGTTACTGCATCAGTAATTGCAAACAATCTTTCACCCATAATTTTTTTTGCAATGCGAATTGCAGGAAAGCTTACATGATAACCATCTGGCACAATGCTGCAAAAAACTTTATCATGATTAAATATTGCGCCCACCATATTGGGCGCACGATGTTGCAAACCACTCATGGCATTATATAAATGTGTTGATGTTCTTATTTTATCAAAAGATTTTGTTGCCTGCTCGTACGTTGCGTTTGTGTGACCCGCAGAAACAACGATATTATACGAATGAATCAAATCAACTATTTCTTCGCTTACAACTTCGGGTGCAACGGTTATTATTTTAATTACATCTTTACCATATTCTAATAATTCTTTTGCCTGTTCGATGGTTGGCGCAAAAATCCAGTCGGCATTATGTGCGCCGCGTTTTTCTTTGCTTATCCATGGACCTTCAACATGCAAACCCAAAACGCCTTTACCATTTTGTTTCCAGTAATCTCTCACTGCATCAATGCATTTAAAAATTATCTGGTAAGTATTGGTTGAAACAGTAGGCATACAATGCGATGCGCCACCTGCTTTACTGTAATCATAAATTGCTTTTACAGTTGTTGCATCAGAATAAACGCTGAGCAATCTTTTATATGCGCCGTATAATTGAATATCAATAAACGCAGGCGCTATTAATGCATTCTTAAAATCAGTTACGTCGCTATCGGAATTTATTTTGTCTGCAGGAATGACCTCCTCAATCACATCATCTTTTACAACTATTGCATGTTGCTGCAACATTTCATGACCCGTAAAAATTTTTTCTGCGCGGAATATTTTTGTGTTACTCATTTTTTATAATAAAGCTGTCAGCATCTTTCCAGAAAGGAAATTTTTTTCTTACTTCTTCAAGATGTTGTTTGTTTAATTCAATTGTAAAAATATCTTCTTCATCTTTTTTCTGATACAAAATTTCACCAAGTGGATTTATTACCATGCTATCACCGGCATGATAAATATTATTGCCATCATCACCAACCCTGTTCACGCCAATAACATAACATTCATTTTCGATGGCTCTTGCCTGTAATAAAGTTTTCCATGCAAGCGAACGGCGTTCCGGCCAGTTGGCAACATAAATCAACACATCGTATTCAAAATTATTTTCTTCATCAAATTGCTGTCTTGCCCAAACAGGGAAACGCAAATCATAACAAACCTGCAAATTAATTTTCCATCCTTTTGCAGATGCAATTAATCGTTTGCCGCCAGCAGTATAATGATTGTGTTCATCGCCATACGCAAACAAATGGCGTTTATCATAAATACCATATTCGCCATTTGGCAGCATCCATATTAAACGATTGTAAAAAACCTCATCCTCCGCCTTCTCCAAAGGAGAAGGCGCTTTTATCATCAAACTTCCTGTGAGAATTATTTTTTTGTTTGATGCGATGCGTTTCATCCAGGCAACTGTTTCGCCATCCATTGTTTCAGCAAATTTTTCAGGTTGCATACTAAAACCTGTTGAAAACATTTCCGGAAGAATTATGATTTCTGTTTTTTCTTTTATGGAGTTGATTTTTTCTTCCAGCATATTGCGGTTGGCTGCTGCATCCTGCCAGAATAATTTTGTTTGAATTAATGTACAGTTAAGTGATGACATGATTTAGTTTTATTTAAACCTAACAGGTTTACAAAACCTGTTAGGTTTTTTACCCTCTGAATTTTGCAGCAGCCAACCCTTTAAAGCCGCAGTCTTTTACAACAAATAAACTTCCTGCAAGCGGTTGTTGTTTCAAAGCTTCTTCACTCATTTCTTTGCTGGCTGTTGTTATGTATAAATCGTTTAATCCAGGTCCGCCGAATGTACAGCAGCTAACATTTTCAACAGGTAATTCTATT
>JAICKT010000611.1 GCA_025927795.1 Parafilimonas sp.
AATGGTAACTGCCAGACGTTTAGGCGTAAAATCCGGCGAAGGTTTTTACACATATACATCCGGCAGTAAAGAACTTGTTGTAAGTTCTTTGTTTAAAAAAGATTAAGCATTCGCATATTTATTTGCGTTGCGCAATGCTTTCACTTCATCATGCGCACTTCTTAATTCTACCTGCTGTTTTGAGATTAGTTCTACAAGGTATGCAGGCAGCCCTTCTGTATTTAATGCTGACTTATATGCTTTTTGAGCAGCATCTTCCCCAAATTCGCAATTTTCTAAAACCGTGTGGCGATCGTGCCCTGTAAATACAGCTTTCACATCCATCCATGCACGATAAATTTTGCCACTGCCGGTTGTGCTGTCGTCCATTTCACCTTTTAAAGTTTGCACTTCAGTTCCCAATTGGTTCCTTATATTTCTGCTTTGATCAATATAGCCCTCAAATAAAGTTTTTAAATCAGCACTTTCATCCTTTAATTCTTTTATGGCGCGCTCATAACCCGTAATACGATCGTTATTAATCTGAATAAGATCGTTTAATACTTCAACAACTTTTTTATTGTTTTCCATAAATTAGTTTTAGTGGTTATAGCTTAAATTTCATGCCAGTAATAAAGATTATAGTTTAATCAATTATAAAAATTAATTAAGTGTTTTTTGCAAGATGGTTTTGAATTTGCAAGATGATTCTGAATGATAACAATCAATAACCAGATTACTTCTCTTTTTATACTCGCCATTCCGATTGCTTGTATTGCATGGACTTTTACGCATGAAGAAATTTTTAAAGAAATTCATAACTATTGCGCAGACTGCAGCAAGAAAAGCAGAACATTATTACAACGGAAATTCTTTTATTTACTTACATGCGAATATTGTTTTAGTCATTATGTAACAGTTATAATACTCATCATTACGAAATATCATTTATTGTATGATGATTGGAAAGGTTACATTGTTGCAGGCTTTTCACTGGTTTGGATTGCCAATATTTATATGAGTATTTATAACCGGATTCGTGTTACACTAAAAAAAGAAAAAATAGAAGCAGATATGATTGAAGAAGAAAAAACAAATAATGCGAAGTAATAACCTGACAGGTTTAATATATAAACAGGTAAAACAATTAGCAGTAAACCTGTCAGTTTTATTAACTTTATTTCATGTTACAAAATTCTTCAAGAAGAAAATTTTTAAAAGCAAGTTCTGGATTTATTGCATCAGCTTTTTTGTTTTCATCGTTTGTATCGAAAAAGTATATTCCTAAATTATCTTTCTCAACACTTGGTTGTCCTGATTGGAATTTTGATGATATAATAAATTTTGCTGCAGGAAATAAATATAATGGAATTGAATTCCGCGGAATTAAAAGAGAGCTTGATTTAACCAAATGTGAAGTATTTAACAGTGATGCAAATATCAAAGCATCATTACAAAAATTAGAAGATAAAAACTTAAAGGTTGTTGATTTGGGTTCTTCTGCAGAAATGCATCATAAAGATGCAGGTGAACGGCAAAAAAATCTTAACAGTGCAAAACAGTTTATTGATTTAGCACAGAAATTAAATTGCCCGAACGTAAGAGTTTTTCCGAATGATGTTCCGGATGCGCAAACAAAAGAAGAAACAATAGCATTAATTGTAAGCTCATTAAAAGAATTGGGCGATTATGCATCAGCAAAAAATGTTTATGTGTTAATGGAAACGCACGGAAAAATTGTTTATACAGCAGACCTTTTGCATATTATGCAGCAAACAAATCATCCGCATATTGGTTTGGTTTGGGATGCATATAATATGTGGTCTGTTACAAAAGAACCGCCTGCACAAGTGTATGCAAGCTTGAAAAATTATATTCGTCATGCACACATAAAAGATGCAAA
>JAICKT010000546.1 GCA_025927795.1 Parafilimonas sp.
TGGATTATGATAAATTTGACATATTTTTTTCCTGATAACAAAAAGCCTGGCAGCCATTGTTAAGTTTAATTTGTCATCAACAATGTTGCGATTTTAAATTAATCATAAAATTTTTTTTATGCGGAGAGTTATAATTGTTTGCATGGTATTGATTGGAGCGTTTTATTTTTCATGCCATCAAAAGAAAACCTATAAAGAACCTACTGTAAAAATTGAAACTAATTTTGGTGATATTATTGTAGAATTATATCCTGAAAAAGCGCCAAAAACTGTTGCTGCCTTTCTCAAATATGTAGATTCAGATTATTATAAAGATGGATCATTTTACCGGGTGTTAAAATCTGAAGACCAGCCATCGAGTTCATTTAAATCAAACTTAATACAGGGCGGAATATGGCAAACAAAAAATAAGTTACAACTTAGTCTGCCAGGCCTTCCGTTGGAAACAACCAAAGAAACCGGATTACATCACAAGGATGGGACGATCTCACTGGCTCGCCTTGGCCCCAACACCGGCAGTACTGAATTCTTTATACTCATAGGTAGCGATGTTGGCAAACATTATGATTACGGAGGTGATGCCAATGCTGATGGGCAGGGTTTTGCAGCATTTGGGCAGGTGATAGAAGGCATGGATGTTGTAAAACAAATTCATTCACAACCGGATGATGAAACAAATTTTAACCCACCGGTTGTAATAAACAATATTGTACGGCTTTAATAATGTAAGAGTATAAATCTAAGATTGCCTTATTAAATCCAGGGTGATGATTAACTGATACGGCTACTTCCAATTCTTTTTAACTTGATTCTATAAAAGAGCTAAAGCAAATAATTTATTTTTGCCTGATGGATATTAGTTGCACCAAAGAAGAACTGTTTATTTTCGAAACCATTGCCAAATCAGCAGAAGAATTAAATATGCCTGCCTATATCATAGGCGGTTTTGTGAGAGATAAAATATTAGGACGAGTTACAAAGGACGCAGATATTGTTTGCGTTGGTGATGGCATTTTGTTAGCAAAAAAAACCGCTCAATATCTTAGCCCGGTTCCCCAGGTAAGCATTTTTAAAACATTTGGAACAGCACAAATAAAAATTGATAAATTATTTTCCCATAATTTAAAGGTAGCAGAGCCGGATAAATTATCATCAAATAAAGAAGCGCCTTTCGACATAGAATTTGTAGGTGCCAGAAAGGAGAGCTATGATTACAATAGCCGTAAACCCGAAGTAGAACCGGGAACACTTGATGACGACAGACTTCGAAGAGATTTTACAATAAATACCATAGCTGTTAGCCTTAATAAAAATGATTTTGGAAAATTATTAGATCCTTTAAATGGAAGAGCCGATGTTGAAAATAAGATTATCAGAACTCCTCTTTTTCCGGATGAAACATTTAGTGATGACCCTTTGCGAATGATGCGGGCAATAAGGTTTGCTGCTCAGTTGCACTTCAATATTTTACCTGAAACATTTGAAGCAATAACAAAAAACGCTTATAGAATAAAGATCGTAAGCGGCGAGCGAATCGCAGATGAATTAAATAAAATTATCTTAACCGAGAAACCGTCGGTCGGGTTCGATCTTTTATACAAAAGCGGGTTATTAAAAATTATCTTTCCTCAAATGGTTGCATTAGCCGGTGCAGAATATATTGACGGTAAAGGGCACAAAGATAATTTTTATCACACCCTTCAGGTGCTAGATAATATTGCACCTAACACAGATGATTTATGGTTAAGATGGGCCGCTGTTTTACACGACATTGCTAAGCCTGTTACAAAAAAATTTGAGAAGGGACATGGCTGGACTTTTCATGGTCATGAGGTAGTTGGTGGAAGAATGGTTCCTAAAATTTTTGCACAATTGAAACTTCCACAAAATGAGAAGATGAAATTTGTTAAAAAAATTGTAGAGCTTCATCTGCGTCCCATAAGCCTCACAAAAGAGAATATAACGGACTCGGCTATACGAAGATTACTTTTTGATGCAGGTGATGATATTGATCATTTAATGACATTATGTAAAGCGGATATTACTTCAAAAAATAAACAAAAGGTGAAGAGGTTTTTATCAAACTTCGACATGGTAAGTCAAAGGCTTAAAGAGGTAGAGGAAACTGATAAAATCCGTAACTGGCAACCGCCTATAACCGGCGAAATTATTATGAAAGAGTTTGATCTTCCTCCTTCCAGGATAGTTGGTGAAATAAAAAATGCAGTTCGCGAAGCCATACTAGACGGGGAAATTCCTAACCGCTACGACGAAGCTTTTAATTTTATGCTGGAAAAAGCAGCAGAACTCGGTGTGCGGAAAAATAGGTGAATAAACCTTTATGAAGCTTTGAACACTTTAATTGATGACTAATTATTAATTTCGTGATATGGCAATCTTAAAGTTCAGAA
>JAICKT010000176.1 GCA_025927795.1 Parafilimonas sp.
ATATATTTCGTCATCAGCTTTGCATAAGCAGAATCATTTGCAATTACAACACCTTTATTTATGGGCGCAGGTTTTCCGTTTACAGTTTCAACAAAACGATTTGGAATCATTGTTCCGTTGTTAGCAATTCCTGATGCAACTCGCGCCACCGCAGCCGGTGTTGCAATCAGTTCGCCTTGTCCCCACGCCATACCCGAAACGCCTCTGCCACGGGTGCGCTTTATATTATTTGGGTCGTAATGCTTCACACTTTGAAATTCTGTCTTACGCCATAAATCTCTCCATTCATTTTGTTGTTGAAGGTTGTTGGGATCATAATCATAATAATATCCGCCAACGCCATGCAAAAACATTCCAGACTGCAAATACAATGTTCCCATTTGCTCCTGTAACTGTTCTTCGTTTGCCAAACGAATAAAGAACGAATTGTTTGAGCGCACAAGACCTGTTTCAATATTTATATAACCTGCTTCATCGGGTTCATAACCTTTTGTTCTTATTAAATCCTGCGGAAGTACATGAATAACTTTTTTTGCAGCAGCCAATCCTAATTTATTAAACGCAGCTAATGCTGTAATAAGTTTTGCCGTTGAACCAGGTTGCGTTGCTACGGTAAATCCAAGATCATTATCTGTTATCCATCCAGATAATTTATTTTGTTCTGATGGCGTAAGCGTTAGCATATCCCAATCATTAACTGGTGGCAAAGGGTAAGATGCAGATGCAAGTACATCGCCGGTATTATCTTCCATCACCACAACAGAAACACGTTTGTTTAAAAGTGAATCATCTGTTTGCAAAGAATTCTGAATGCGCGTTTGCAATGCAGCATCCACCGTTAAATTCACGTCGCGGTTTCGTTGTTTAAAAGAATCAACTGCCATACTATTAATGCCGGCAACTAATAACGGAGCAAGCGCACTATAATCTCTTTTTTCAACCGTCATTTCGATAGAGCTCTGCGGCAAAAAACGATCTTCTTTAAATCGTGTAGCACTTACTGTAAAATTGGTTGAGCCAATAGGAAAGCCACGCATTTCAGGCGCTTCTTCATACTCCGCAAAATAACCGTTTGATGCGCCGTTAAAAACATTTGTATTTGCATCACCTGTCCAAAAAAACATTTGTTGGGCAAGCGGATAATAACGGTCTGATCTTTTATATTCTATTGAATCAAGCGTTTCGTCTGTAACACCTAACGCATGTAAAGAATCTAATTGTGTATTGATTTGTTCAGGATGACTGGTTGCAAGTATAAGCCCGTTTCTATCTAATAAATTTCCCGCTTGTAAACGATTCATCAAAATGCTGATGCGCGGATTATAACTAAACATTCTTGCTCCACTCCTGTCTGCAACCAATGCAGGTTGCACAACCCATTTTTTATTATCAAATAAATAAGATGAAACAGTTACGCCTAACAAAACAATTCCTATACATGCAGCAAGTAAAGCAGGAATTAAATTTTTATCCTGCTGTGCAGATATATATTTCATTTGTGCAGGTGAACCATGTATGTGCGATGCTGATAATAAAAATCCTGCGGCAATCATATTTACAATTAATGATGAACCGCCATAACTCATAAATGGTAATGCAACACCTGACAATGGCAACGCACCTGTTGACCCTCCTGCTATCAACAAAAACTGTATGAAAGTTGCAACGCCAATTCCCGCACAGATATAAAATAATAATGGTCGCCCGCTATGCCTGCCAATAACAATTGAACGGTGCAAATAAATTAAGAACAAAATAAAAACACCAATTATACCAGCCCAACCAAACTCTTCACCCATTGAAGGAAGAATCATATCTGTGTGTGCTTCAGGAATTGTTTTTGCAAAACCTTCACCTGCACCCTGACCTGTAACACCACCACTGCTCATTGCCCAAATACCATTTGCAACCTGGTCACCACCAAAAACTTCGTTGTTCCATGGATTTTGCCAGATAGCTTTTCTGTCAATCAATCTTTGCATTGGTCCGGGGAAATATTTTGCAAGCAAAGGAACCTGGTCGAGCAATAAAAAAGCAGCAATAACAACGAGTGCCATTACAGTTGATTCACTCAATCTTTTTTTACCTACTAATGCAAATAAAATAAGAACGCCTGCAACAATGCCGGTTGCCATCCAAACATTTTTTAAAATCCAAACAGCAAGTACATATAAAATAACAGCGCCTGCCATCTGAATAAAATCGCCACGGGAAAAGGAAAATAAAATGATGAACGTAAAACAGCAAACCATTGCCGGGCCTAAATCACCCAAAATCAAAAAAAGAAATATAGTTGCAAGAATTGCTAATAATGCAAATGCAAAAAATTGCCAGCGCCTGATCCATGAATTATATGCTGAAATAAATTTCTCATTCGTGGCAAAAAAACCTGCAAGAAAAATTACGATAGCAAATTTTACAATTTCACTTGGCTGAAACCCGAAGAGGTTTACTTTAACGCCGCTGCCTTCAGGACCAGTACCAAAAAAAATTGTTAATGCCAATAACCCGGTTGCTATAATTGCCCATGGCCAGCCGTTTGCAGCAAGCTTCATGTTTTTAAAAATAAATAACCTGTAAAATGATGAATCGGTTGTAAACAATTTAAGGTTGAATAATAAAACGAGAATGATTGCTGCGATGCCGCCGCCAAAATAATACCAAGTATCTTTTGCTAAAAACCTGTCGCGCAAAGGATCCTGCAGTGATAGTAATGTAAGAAATGATAAACCGGTTAATATCATTATTACAGGAAGTATTAACTGGTCTGCTTCTTTAAAACGGAGACTGAGAAAAATGTGAATGATAAAAAATCCTGCAAAAAAACCGCCCACAATTATCCAATACCATTTTTCAAATTCCTGCGGTGTTCTAACGATGAATGATTTTTCTTTTTTGAGAATATTAAAATCTCTTGTTGAAAAAAGTTTTAATGCATGTGGTGATTGATAAAATGTAAACGAAGCATTTGCATTTAACTGCGAAACACCTTGCGAACGACCAAAAGTATAGTTTGGTTGCAATGGCAAAACAGCGTATGCTTTATTATCGGGCAAACCATTAAATGAAAAATTTCCGTTTGCATCTGTTTGCGTATAGGCTGTTAAGGATTGTAATTGTTTATTGTTGAGTGAATCAACCGCAAAAGTTTTTTTCAGCGTTGCAGTATTTTCATTTACTACTTTTTCAACTTCTTCTACTTTATTGCTGTAAACACTATCCTGCGGCAAAATCATTTGTACACGTACAATCACATTTTTAATTCCGCCACTATTATTTTTTATAACACCGCTAATGTTGTGGCTGCCCATTGCAATATCGTTGGTGGAAGAAATGGCTGAGGGATTTTTTTCCTGCAATTCAAAAACCGGCGCATCATTATCTGTAAAACCTAAATAAACTCTTTCAGCAAGCACTCTTTTTTTAAAGGATTCACCACCTTGTGAAAGCGCTACGTCTGCATTGATGTTATACAATCTTTTATTTAAATCGCCTATGTTATCAATCGCAGAAGTATCAAGCGTTCTTGCTCTCTGAAAAGTGGAACTGATTAAATCAATATCTTTTCCATCGCGAAAATATCTGCCGTTTTGCAATAGCGTTTTCATCTCTTCGCCTGGTTTTGGGCTATTGATATTTATCATCGTTCCTTTTGCAAGCCTTGAAGGAACTTCTGTAAAATTTTTGCTTACAACGGTATTCAGTTTATAAAACAAAACACTCATTACAATTGTAATCAGCACCAGAAAAATTCTTTCTGTATTTCTATTGATGCTATGTGTTTTATTAGTTGCCATTAATTAGAGACGCTGTTTAATTGCTTTCATTGAGGAATAAAAAATTAACTCTGCGAACGTTATGTCAAAGAACCCTGTCTGCCGATAGACAGGGAGACATCTCATAAACTTGCAAATGCTACAATTCAAGAGATTTCTCCTTCGCCGAAATGACGACTCAATCAGGATTGCAATATTTATCCAACTTAATATCATAATTGTAAAATCTAATGTTTTGCTTTAACTGAATCTTTTTTTGATGATGATAAACTATCAATCAGCCTGCCGCTTACAATTTTATTGTTTGATAAAATTTCATGTTGCACAGCCACCTTACAATCTTTAAACTGCACATCTTTTAAACGCAACGCTTTGTTTTGCGTGATAATGCCAACATTAAAATTCTGAAGCGTTAAACTGTCTATTAAAATGTATTTGCAGTTTGCAGAAAAAATAAAAGCCGCATTTTTAAAAGATGAATCTGCAATTATGTTTGCATTATTGCCATGAATGATTAATGAATCCTTATCAACAAAAATTGAGTCGGTAAAGTTTATTGGCTGATTTGCAGTAAAAATTTTATTAAGATGAATTTCTTTTTTGCTTTCAATGCTGTCAATTAATTTTTGTTCATCGGCATTAATTCTTTTTTGCGGAGGTGGCATTACAGCTTTTGGCTTTGGCGGCTGATGTAAATAATCTTTATAAATAAACCATCCTAAAGCAGCAATTAAAATAACCAATAGAAAATAAATAAATCCTGAAGCGCCTTTTCTTTTTGTATTGCCAACAACCGGTTTAATAGTTTCTCGTGCAGGCTCTTCTTTTTCAATTATTGTTTCCTCTTGTTGCGGTTCTTCGTTTTTTTTTATGATAACGGGTTTGGTAGCCTCATGTAATAAGCGCGATTTATCATTGCTCACAAGCACAACAGTAATATTGTCTTTACCGCCGGCTTCATTTGCAGCTTTTACAAGTGCTTTGCCTTTTTCTCTTAAGCTTTTATCAGATATAAGAATTGATGTAATGATTTTATTACTCAGCATGTCGCTTAAACCATCACTGCACAACAATAAAATATCGCCGGGCAAAAAAGGAGATTCACCTGTTTCAATATAATCGGGTTGTAAAAATTGTTGTTCATCAAAACCCAATGCTTTATTTATTTCATTACGTTTCGGATGGTTCATTGCAGCTTCTTCCGATAATCTTCCGCTGTCTTCTAAAAAACCAACAAACGAATGATCTTTTGTAACTTTTACCAGCGAATTATCGCGCAGCAAATACAATCGCGTATCGCCTACATGTGCGTAATAAAATTTGTTTTCTTTAATATCTGCAAGCGTAAGTGTAAGCACGCAAGCCATTTCACTTATTTCATTTTCAGCCTGCTTTTTTTTATATATTTTTTCATTGGCAGAGGTAAGCGCATTTTTTAAAGACGAAATAATTTCTTTAAATGGTTTTTGCAGGTAATTAATAATTGCATCATGCGCCAAACCAGAAGCAATTTCTCCGCCTTCATATCCGCCAACACCATCAATTACACAGGCAAGTACATAACGTTTTTGCAAAATAGTTTGCGCAATAAAACGGTCTTCGTTATTATCACGCATTCTTCCTTTGTCTGTAATACCAAAGAAATTATCTGCCATGTTTGTGTGTTTTTTTTACATCTCTGAAATTAGCTGCAAGCAATAAAATGCAGATGACTAACAGAGATACAGACAGAATAATATTTTCAGGATTTTCCATGCATCATGATTTAAAAATATTCACGCCAACAATACCATTTAATACAATGCGCGAATTAATCGGAAGCTCAACCCATGTTGGATTATTCATATCACTTAACACAACTTCATTTTCGTTTACAATTGTTTTTTCACCGAATGATGCAAGATGAAATTTATTATCGTTCTCATCATACTTTATTTTTAAATGCGGTGTATTAACCCATTCTGAAGGAATGCGAAAAATATTTGGTTTATCTTTTTGTTCGTCTTTTCCTGAAACAAGAATTTCTTTATCATGCATAAAATATTCAATCTTCTTTCCCGCAAACGCAGCATCAGGAACTATGGTTTCAAAACGCGCCAGCAAAGTATTGGAGAGTGTTGGATTAGTTTGTTTGTAATGAGCAGGCGCATTTTGTATGAGTAAATGATTTTCGAAAGGCACTTCATAATATCCTTCACTGTAAAAAGTAAAACCTTCTAAAATCTCCGGATTAACATCAAAGGTCTCGGCAATACCTGTTTGGCGCGGAATAAAAGTGATGCGCACATTTTCTTTTTTCTGATGCTGGCCGCCCGGCATTAATTTCCCAATCAAACTTTTATCGCCGGGCAAATATTCAGGGTGCGAAACAAAACGGAAAACCCATTTATTACTCGCGGGCTCAACCGTTTTTCCGTCTTGTTTATATTCATTCAAAATTTTATAAAACTGTTTAGCAGATTCCTGAATTATTAAACCAAAAATTCCTTTTTTGTTTTGAGTGAATTGCCTGTAATCTTCTTCATTAAAACAAATAATATATTCATGATAAAAAACAACGCGGCTGCCAAACGAAAGTTCTTTAATTGAATCTGCAAACTTTTGTACGATGTACTTATAAATGTCATCCGGTGTTAATGCAGATGATGCAGTTATTGTAAAATCGGCTTCACGTTTTAAAAACCATTCGTGAAAACCCATGCGTTGCCAAAAAGAAGATTTTGCTTTCATTATAAATATTGATGTGCTATGTTGTTAAATTGATAATACGCTTGTTCTTTGAACCGTCATATCGAGGCACGTGATATCTCATGAATTTAATCATGTTGATATTTTGAGGGATTTCTCCTTCGTCGAAATGACGTTTTAAGCGTTTTACAATTTTATGTGCAGTTGGCATTTTTATAATTAATTTTTTTTACCAAAAAGTCTTTTAAAAAAGCCGGGTTTTTTTTCTTTCTTAGGTTCAATAGTTACAGGATTTGACTTCTTAATAATTTTTTTATCTGACACTTCATTTGCCCGTAAGGTTGTGTCTTCATAGTCCACGCTAAATAATTTGCCATTGTATTTCTTTATATCTGCTGCATTGCTGTCCCACGGTTGCTGCGAATCAGAATATATAATTTCACGGTTTCCTAAAGTTGCCGGGTCTTTGCCTAAATCTTTTTTAAAAGTTTCCCAGGTTTTTCCGCCATTAAGAGAATACACAAATTCAGCATTGGCAACATCATAATAAATATTTCTTGAGGGATAATAATAATACTCAAATTTTTTTGCGGCGTCGTTATTATTACAGGCAAACAAAGGCAGAGACAAAAAGGCAATAAAAAGAAAATTTCGACACATAATAACTGCCGGTTTATATTCAAACATTATTCCATTAAAACGTAAATTAAACGAATAACTTGTTTGCAGTTTCGCTTTTATAGTTAGAAGAATTATAATTTATTATTTTTATTAGATTGAAATTATTTGAATTTGGCAGGATTTTTTATCAAATAAATACCCAAGTGAAGTACCGACTAATAATTATTTTATTACTTATAACTTTTCCCCGCCTTAAAAGCGTGGCTCAATCGCCCGATTTTTTAAAAACGCATACGGCTGATACAACTATTATTGCCGGAAAACAATATAAAAAATCAGGCTGGCATCAGTTTCTTTGGGGAAGTAATTACCGAAATGTATGGACAACGCCTGTAACCTTTCCGGTAATGATGCTCGATACTGCTAAAGGAGGATTAAAACCTACAAAGGAAGGTGGTGGACATCAGACAAAATCATTGCGTTTAAAAAATGAAAATAGTAAAGAATATGCCTTGCGGTCTGTAAGTAAAACGCTCGGTGCCGTGTTGCCCGAAAATTTTAAAGGAACATTTTTAGAAAAGCAGGTGAATGATGAAGTTACAATGTCAAATCCTTACGGCGCTGCAATTGTACCGGTGCTCGCAGAAGCAGCAAAAGTTTATCACACAAATCCGGAGTATGTGTATTTACCAAAGCAAGCGGCGCTGGATACTTTCAATAAAAAATACGGAGATGGTTTGTATTTATTTGAACAGAAAACAGATGGCGACTGGAGCGACGCTGATAATCTTGGAAATTTTTCTGAATTTTTTAATACGGATGATGTAATAAAAAAAATGCTGGAGAGTAATCATTATTCTGTTGATCAAAAAACATTCACACGCGCAAGAATTTTTGACTGGTTTATTAATGATTGGGACAGGCATGAAGACCAGTGGGAATGGGGTGAAAGAAAAACAGGCGATAAAATTTTGTTTGTGCCGGTACCGCAAGATCGCGACCAGGCTTTTTTTAAACACAATGGAGTTTTATTAAATGTTGGATTAGGTGCTGCGGGTTTAAATTATATGCAGTCGTTTGATAATAATGTGAAAGACATAAAAACCTTTACGTACGAAGAAAGAAATCTTGACAGGTTTTTTACGAATGAAATGGTATTGAGCGATTGGCAAACAATTGCAAAGGATTTGCAACAATTATTAACCGATGCAGTAATTGATAAATCAGTAAAACAATTGCCATCTTCTATCTATAATATTTGTGGTGAGGATATAGCAGCTAAACTAAAAAAACGCAGAACGCATTTGCTCGAATGGGCAACCACTTATTATAATTTCATCAGCGAGCAAGTTCAAATTGCAGGCTCAAAACAAAATGAAGTTTTTGAAGTAAATAATGCAGATGATGCAACAACAGTAAAAGTTTTTTCGAAACATGCTTATCAAAAAAACGATTCTGCTTTTTATTCAAGAACGTTCAACGCAAATGAAACAAAAGAAATAAGATTATTTGGAGTTGATGGAAATGATGTTTATAATATTGAGGGTAAAACAAACGGTATCCGTATTAAAATTATTAGCGGAAAGGAGAAAGATTCCATTACAAATAAGACTGATAAAAAAATTCATATTTATAATAACGAAAATTATGTAAGTGATGCTTTATTAACTAAACTTCATTTATCAAACGACAGCATTTACCATAAGTTTGATTACGCCTGGTTTAAGTATGATAAAAGTGGAATTGTACCCAAAATTTTTTATAGTTATGAAGACAGAATTTATGTTGGCTTAGGTTATCAGTTTGTACATAACTCATGGCGCAAAGAACCATTCGCTTCAAAACAATTATTAGACTTTCATTATTCTTTATCTGAAAAAGCGGCGAGTTATACTTACTCAGCTTTATTTCCTAAACTTCTTGGTAAGGCAGATTTATCATTGCTGGCAAATTATGATATTATA
>JAICKT010000232.1 GCA_025927795.1 Parafilimonas sp.
CTATATCACAAAAAATTGCCGGCGAAGTAAACAGAATTGTTTCTGATTTTTTGTATAAGCTTACAGGCGATAAAAGTTTGCAATTTGATATTGGTACAAAAACGTACAGCAGTTATAGTCTTTATCAAAACTCCGGCAGTACTTTAGACAGGCAATCGGTAGAATTAAAATTGAATAAGAGTTTGCTTAATAATAATCTTATTATAACATTCGGCGGCGATCTTGATTTTGGTGTTAGTGGTGCTGCCGCAGCTACTTCAAATAATTTTCAATGGCTGCCTGATATATCCATTCAAATTGTTCTTTCAAAAGATAAAAAATTAAGAGCAATTGTTTTCAACCGCAGCAGCTTAGCAACCTCGGGCACAGGATTAAGCAACGGAACAATTGGCCGTGTTACAAAACAAGGCATCAGTATTTCTTATACAAAAGACTTCGATAAATTTTTTGGTGGAACGCAGGACATTTATTTTAAGTCACCGAAACGAAAAGATTCTTTGGCAGTTCCGCAAAAATCAGAAAGGTAATAGTGTATAATTGCACTCTTGCAGTTTAGTGCTAATACTTACATTTGTCGCATGGATAATCTTGTTACTTCTGACACAACAAACGAAATGCTTTCGTATGAAGACTTCCGCAATGAAGTGCTTAACGATTATCGTTTGGTAATGGAAAGCCGTGAAGTGAGTTTAATCGGCAGAAAAGAAGTGCTTACAGGAAAAGCCAAGTTTGGCATTTTTGGTGATGGAAAAGAAGTAGCGCAGGTGGCACTTGCAAAATTTTTTCAGCCTGGTGATTTTCGCTCGGGTTATTATAGAGATCAGACTTTATTGTTTGCTTCAGGTGTTGCAAATGCACAACAGTTTTTTGCGCAGTTATATGCTGATCCCGATTCCAAACATGATCCGTTTAGTTCTGGCAGACAAATGGTAAGTCATTTTGCAACTGCAAACACAGAAGAAAACGGTGAATGGAAAAATCTTGTTCAGCAAAAAAATGTTGCAGCAGATATGGCACCCACATCTTCGCAAATGCCGAGAAGTGTTGGGCTGGCACTTGCTTCAAAATTATTTCGTACCAGCGAAATACTTAAACCGCTTACACATCTTTCTGATAACGGAAACGAAATATGCATTTGTACAATTGGGGATGCAGCAACTTCTGAAGGACAATTCTGGGAAACAATAAATGCTGCGGGTGTTTTACAAATTCCTTTGGCAGTTTTTATTTGGGATGATGGATACGGCATTTCTGTTTCCAAAGAACTTCAAACAACAAAAGGTTCTATATCTCTTGCATTAAAAGGCTTTCAAAAAAAGCCGGACACAAATGGCATTGATATTTATAATGTGAAAGGCTGGGATTATGCAGGCATGTGTGAAATATTTGAAAGCGGTTTGCAAAAAGTAAGAAACACACATGTGCCCGCACTGTTTCATGTTGAAGAATTAACACAACCGCAAGGTCACTCAACTTCTGGTAGTCATGAAAGATATAAATCTCCGGAACGCCTGCATTGGGAACGTGAATGGGATTGTGTTAAAAAAATGCGTGAATGGATAATTGAAAACAGTATAGCAACAAGTGATGAACTGTCAGAACTTGAAAATGATTGCAAACATAAAGTTGTACAAAGCCGCAATCTTGCGTGGAAAGAATATCTGGAACCAATCAGGAAACAAGCCTCTAAAGTATTGGAATTAATTAATGCTGCTGAAGTAAATGATTTGGATGCGTACAATCAGCTTCAATCAATCATAAAAAATTTGAAGGCAGAAACAGAACCTTTGCGCAGAGATATAATGAAGGCTTTGTCTGTTGCTGTACATATAACAAAAAATTTTACAGGTGGTAAGGCAATTGCTGAGTATTATGCTGAGTTGAAAATATTAAACGATTCACACTATAATTCAAACCTGTATAATAATGGTGCAAAAAGTGCGGTTAACGTTAAAGAAATAAAACCGATATATAATGAGGATGCTCCATCTTATAATGGGTATGAAATTTTAAATAGGTATTTTGATAAGCTGTTTTCAAAAGATGAAAGGTTAGTTGCATTTGGTGAAGATGTTGGATTAATAGGAGATGTAAACCAGGCATTCGCCGGTTTGCAGCAAAAGCATGGCAGCACACGCATATTTGATACAGGCATTCGCGAATCAACCATAATAGGGCAGGGAATAGGCTTGGCTTTACGCGGCTTAAGACCGATTGCCGAAATTCAATATCTTGATTATCTCGTGTATGGTTTGGAACCGTTAACTGATGATGTATCTACATTGCAATTCAGAACAAATGGTTTGCAGCATTGTCCGCTTATTGTGCGTACACGCGGTCACCGGCTCGAAGGTATCTGGCATAGCGGCTCTCCAATGGGAATGATAATAAATGCACTTCGCGGTATGTACGTTTGTGTTCCGCGAAATATGGTTCAGGCTGCCGGTATGTATAATACGTTATTGCAAAGCAATGATCCGGGTTTAGTGATTGAATCTTTGAACGGTTATCGTTTAAAAGAAAAAATGCCTGCTAACATAGATGAATTTACGGTGCCGATGGGTGTTCCGGAAATATTAAAACAAGGCAATGACGTTACGATTGTTTCTTATGGTTCGATGCTGCGTATAATTATGGATGCTGTTACAAGATTAGAGCGTGAAGGCATTAGTTGTGAAGTAATGGATGTACGAACATTGTTGCCGTTTGATGTAAATCATTCAATATTAAATTCACTTAAAAAAACAAGCCGTATTGTTTTTATTGATGAAGATGTACCCGGCGGCGCTGCAGCATACATGTATAATAAAGTGATGGAAGAACAGCAAGGTTATAAATGGCTTGATGCTGCGCCAAGAACTATTACAGGCAAAGCGCACAGACCTGCTTATGGCAGTGATGGAGATTATTTCAGCAAGCCCAACGCTGAAGAAATTTTTGAAACGATTTTGGAATTAGCGGCGGAGTAATGTTTGTTTTTCACAAGCTTCATCATTTCACTTTTACCATTTTGTATTAAAACAACATTAAAAACACCTTCGGTTAATGTGCTAATGTTTATTTGTTTTGAAGTGATGTTTGCTGCAATTCTTCCTCATTTATTAATCATGCCATCAATACTAATTCTGCCAGGCCCGCAACATAAAAGTACAATGTAAGCAGAGAGGTAAGAAAGTGCAGCTTCAGATTCAACAAGTGGTTTGCCTGCATTAAAACCAAATATGGCAACGAGCATTGTAATAATTAAAGGTATTGTTGCAAGTCTTGTAAATAATCCAAGTATAAGAAATAAAGAACAAAGTACTTCTGCAAAAATTGATAGACCTAACGATATTCTTGTACCCAATCCAAAAAAGTTATAAAACTGGTATTGCAGCGTTGGAAATTTCACCAACTTATCATAGCCATGTTTGGTTATCATCAGCAAGCCAAACACTACACGTAAAAGCAACATCGAAAAATTAAATGCGCCTGCACTGTATTTTGTTGATAGAATTTTCATCGGTATGTATTTGGGCAAAAATAATTTTTTTCATCCGTTATCCACAATTCAAACCTTTCTATTGATTCACTAAGTGCGCTAATTATCTTTATGCGGTTTTGCTTTAATTTAAGAAAGTATTTAAAATATTTGGTAAATCACAATCGTTGAGGCAAGTTATGCAGTACAAAAAGTTAACAACTATACTTTTTTTTATTTTCCTGTTACATTTTGCTTACGCGCAATCCACAAAAATTTATAATGATCCTGATGCCGATTTTAAACAGGCAAAAGAATTATATCAACAACAAAAATTCAGTCTTGCATATCCTTTGTTTGAAAAATTATATTTAGATAATGCGCGACAAAGCAATATTCCGATAAGTGTACAAACAGAAGCAAAATATTATTCTATTGTGTGCCGGCTGCAGTTAAATGATATTACTGCTGTTGATGCAGCAAACGATTTTATAAGTCTTGAACATAATGCGCCGCGCATTGAAATGATGTGTTATCAGCTTGGTGAATATTATTATAAACACGAAGATTTTTCTGATGCGCTGGATAATTATCAAAGGGCAAATATTGCCAACTTAAGCAATACAGAAATTGCAACGATGAAATTTCATGAAGCGTATGCTTATTTTACTATGCAGCGTTTTAATGAGGCAAAACCTTTATTTCAATCAATTGCACAAATACAAAACGATCCAAATTATTACGATGCAAATTATTATTACGGCTACATCGCTTTTTCAGATAAAAATTATGCACAGGCATTAACATCTTTTCAAACAATAGAAAAACAGCAAAAATATCAGCCTATCATTCCATATTATATTGCTGAAATTTATTATTACCGCGGCGAAAAAGACAAAGCATTAGATTACGCAGAAAAAACTTTGCAAAGCAATAACCAGTTTTATGATTTGCAATTGCGCGAGTTTGTTGGACATATTTATTTTGAGAAAGGCAATTATAAAAAAGCCCTGCCTTATTTGGAAAAATATGTAAGCAATACAAAGAAAGTTAGCCGCGAAGATTTGTATGAATTATCTTATTGTTATTATGATGCCGAACAATATAAACAAGCGGCACAGGGTTTTAAAGAATTAGGCGGCAAGCAGGATACTATTGCACAAAACAGCATGTATTTATTGGGCGATTCTTATTTAAAGCTTGGTAATAAATCAGGCGCAAGAAATGCATTTCTATTTTGCTCATTAAACAGTTCTGATCCGCAACAAAAAGAAATTTCGAAATTTAATTATGCAAAACTTTCTGTTGAATTAGGTTATACTGATGTTGCGCTTACCGAATTAAAAGGCTTTATTTCTGCTTATCCAAATTCTGAGTATAACACAGAAGCAAAAGAATTACTGGTGAATGTTTTATCCAACACCAATAATTACGAGGATGCATTAAATCTTATTCAAACATTACAATCGCAAAGTGATATTGTAAAAAAGGCGTACCCGAAAATTTTATATGGACGAGCAGTTGAATTAGTAAATGATCAGCAGTTATCGCAGGCAGATGATTTGCTGAATAAAATTTTTACAGTTGAATATAACGAACAATATATTTCTTATGCAAACTTTTGGAAGGGTGAGATCGCATATAGAAATAACCAGTTTGATTCGGGTGTTTATTATTTGCGCGAATATTTAAAAACGCCTTCAACATATGGAGAAGTGAGCGCTTTACATGCGAATTATACATTAGGTTATTGTTATTTAAGACAGGAAGATTATGATGATGCATTGAAAAGTTTTACAGAAGTTACTACTTCAATAAATAATAATTCGCAGCCGCTGCAAACAGATGCTTATTTACGCGAAGCAGATTGCTACTTCATGAAAAAGAGTTATGGCAAAGCGTTGCAGATGTATGAAACGGTTATTAATGATCAGTTGCCTTCTGCTGATTATGCATTGTATCAGAAAGCAGTTATTGCGGGCGCGAATAGTCAGTACGCTCAAAAAGTTTCTTTGCTTCAATCTATACAAAACCGTTATCCATCTTCGCCATTGGTTTCAGACGCGAATATGGAAGTGGCAAACACATACCTTGCAAGTGAACAATATGAGGCAGCTATCAAACCATTGAATGTAATTATTGCCGGAAAGAATAATGCATTTAAACCGCAGGCATATTTAAAACTTGGTGTTAGTTATTATAATTTAAAAGATAATCAGAATGCGCTGAATAGTTTTCAAAAATTGATTACAACTTATCCGAATGCACCGGAAAGTGATGAAGCGATAGAATATGTTCGTGATATTTTTATTGATATGCAAAAGCCCGATGATTTTGTTGCCTTCATGCAGAAAGCCGGAAAGCCGGTAAGTTTTTCAGAACAGGATTCTTTAACTTTTGTAACAGCGCAATCAGCTTACAATAATCGTTCTTATGATAATGCACTGCAGGGCTTCACAAATTATCTTTCAAAATTTCCTGATGGTAAATATGCTGTTGAAGCAAATTATTACAGCGCTGATATTTATAATACACGAAAAGATTTTCAGCATGCACTTACCTATTATAATAATGTAGCGCTGAAAGCACCGAATAGTTATGCTGAAACAAGTGTGTTGCAGGCTGCGCGCATTTCTTATTTTGAATTGAAGGATTATAAACAGGCGGAACAATATTTTACACAGTTAAAATCTATTGCAACTACACCGGAAAATAAACTTGAGAGTGAACGCGGATTGTTACGTTGTCAATATAAATTAAATGAGTTTGATAGTGCATTAGCCAATGCACAGGATTTATTGCAGCAAAAAGGAATTGCTTCAGATGATAAAGCGATGGCAAATCTTATAATTGCGAAAAATTATCAAAACAATAATCAGCTTGATGAAGCAAATGATGCATATAAAGATGTGGTGAGTACAGGTAAGAGCGAATATTCTGCAGAAGCGCGTTACCGCATTGCAGAAATTTTATTTCTTCAGAATAAATTACCGGAAGCAGAAAAAGCTGGCTTTGATGCAATAAATAAAACCGGCAGTTATGATTACTGGATTACCAAATCATATATTTTATTGGGTGATGTTTATTTTAAAGAGCAGGACTATTTTAATGCTGAAGCAACATTGCGCAGCGTAGTTCAAAACGCAACGGATGCAGATTTGAAAAAAGAAGCGCAGCAAAAATTAAATATAGTGCTTGCAGAAAAAGATAAGAACAGTAAAGTTGTACAGCAGTAGTGAATTATTTAAACACACAATATTCAATGCTCAACAAACAATGCTCAATTGAAAACTTAAAATTATTATTGAATATTGACTGTTGAACATTGATTGTTGATTATTTTATCAGAGTTATTAATGAACATAAACATGAAATCAGTTATAGCATTTATTATTTTAATTTTTATTGCACAATTTTCTTTTGCGCAACGCAGACAAAGCAAAAAGCAAAAGCAGGCGCAAAATCAGCAGCAGGAAAAAAATTCTTCTGATACAGAAGAATAAAAATGAAAAAGAGAGGAATATTTTGATATCGAATAATTACATATCAAAATATTTCCTAGAAAAACATAAAAGAAATAGTTTTCTTTTTCAAAA
>JAICKT010000278.1 GCA_025927795.1 Parafilimonas sp.
CTTTCCCAAAACCTTGTAAAGAAAAATATACGTGTGAATGGTGTTGCGCCGGGACCAATCTGGACGCCATTAATTCCCGCCTCTTATGAAGGTGAAAAAGTTAGTGAGCATGGTAAAAAAACACCGATGAAAAGACCCGGGCAACCGGTTGAAGTAGCACCATGTTATTTATTTCTTGCAACAAATGCATCATCATACATGACGGGACAAATTTTGCATCCTGATGGTGGAACAGTGGTAAACGGATAACGTTGTGCAGCTTTAAATAAGTTGTGCGTCAACGCACAAAGAGGTGTTCGGAAATGAACACCTCTTTTTATTTCTTCTTCAATAACTGCTTATTATCAATAAGTTTTTGCAATGGCACATGCGTTGCGATAAACAAGTTGAATAGTCGCCAACCATACCCAGACATCATTAATTAAATCATCTTGTATGTTTAAAAATTATTTAAAGATTGCCTGGAGAAATATCAGGAAGAATAAAACCTTTTCCATTATCAATATTACCGGTTTGGCAATCGGTCTTTCCTGCTTTTTATTAATTGCACTATATGTGATGGATGAATTAAGCTACGACCGCTTTTATCCTGATGCAAACAGAATTTATCGTATAAATTCCGATATAAAATTTGGCGGTGCAGATCTGCACATGCCGGTAACAAGCGACATGATGGGTGAACTGCTGAAAAAAGATTATCCCCAGGTTGAGCAATACACACGCATTTATACTTTTAGTGGCGATAAACTGATAAAGAAAGGTAACGATTATATTGATGAAGCAAAAGTTGCAAATGTTGATTCAACTTTTTTTGACGTTTTTAAATTACCCGTAATTGAAGGTGATATTAAACATGCATTAATAGAACCTAATACTGTTGTACTTGATGAATCTGCGGCAAAAAAATATTTTGGTACTACACATGTTGTTGGTAAAACAATTGAATTGAGAGATGAGAAAAATCCGTTCTATAAAATAACCGGCGTTGTAAAAGATATACCGCGAAACGCGCATTTTCATTTTGATTTTTTCTTTTCTATGAAGAATGTTGATTATAACTGGGGACAAATTACCAGTCATAATTTTTATACTTATTTAAGATTAAAACAAGGCGCCGATTATAAAGCATTTGAAAAAAATTTCGATCACTATATTGACAAATATGTTTTGCCGGACGCAAAAAAATTTATGAACATCAACAGCATGGATGAATTCAAAAAAGCTGGTAACAGTCTTGTATATTCTATGATGCCGCTAACAGATATTCACCTTTATTCAAACCGTTCTTTTGAATTAAGTCCGGCCGGCAGCATTCAATATGTATATATTTTTTCTGCAGTAGCATTGTTTATTCTGCTTATTGCGTGCATTAATTTTATGAATCTAACAACTGCACATTCTGCAAACCGTGCAAAAGAAGTTGGTATAAGAAAAGTGCTTGGCACTGAAAAGCGCAACCTTGTTTCACAATTCCTTTTTGAATCAACCTTAATGGTAACGCTTTCTTTAATAATTGCTGTTGCTATTGCATATTTTGTATTGCCTTTATTTAATGATGTTGCGAATAAACAGATGGCATTAAACAGCCTGTTCTCACCATATATATTGCCATTGCTTATTGCACTTCCTTTTGTGGTTGGTTTATTGGCAGGCAGCTACCCTGCATTTTATTTATCTGCATTTAAACCAATTGAAATTTTAAAAGGCAAATTAAAGCTCGGCAGTAAAAGTGGTGGCTTAAGAAGTGTGTTGGTTGTATTTCAATTTGCGGTTTCTATTGTTTTAATTGTGGGAACAATCGTTGTATATAAACAGCTCAATTATATTCAAACAAAAAATCTTGGTTATAATAAAGACCAGGTTTTAATTGTGAACGGCGTTTCTGCTTTAAATGATAATACAAATGCCTTTAAAAATGAAATACTGCAATTGCCCGGTGTTACAAGTGGAACATTAAGCGGTTATTTGCCTGTTTCCAATTCTTACAGAAGTGATAACACTTATTCAAAAGAAGCGGTATTAACTCCAAAAAATGGTTTTGATATGCAGAACTGGCGTATTGATTATGATTATATAAAAACGCTGGGTATGCAAATAATAAAAGGCAGAAATTTTTCACGTGATTTTGGTGGCGATTCTACTGCAACCATCATTAATGAAACAACAGCAAAAATTTTAGGTTATGCTGACCCGATTGGTAAAAAAATTTATACCAGCACAGATGCACAAGGCCACATGGCATCTTATACAATTATTGGTGTGGTTAAGAATTTCAATTTTGAATCATTGCACCAGGATGTTGGGCCATTATGCTTTTTATTAGGTGGTGGCTTTGGTTCCGGTGTATTTAAAGTAAACACATCAAACATTCAAAACTTAATTACACAGATTCAAAATAAGTGGAAAGCATTAGCGCCGGGTTTACCATTCAGCTATCGTTTCTTAAATGAATCTTTTGATGAAATGTATCGCGCCGAACAACGTGTTGGAAAGATTGCATTAATATTTTCGGTGCTCGCCATTTTTATTGCATGTCTTGGATTGTTTGGTCTCGCAACATTTATTGCAGAACAACGCACAAAAGAAATTGGTATAAGAAAAGTGTTGGGTGCAAGTGTACAGGGCATTATTCAAATGCTTAGTAAAGATTTTATGAAGCTTGTTGCCATTGCATTTATTATTGCTGCGCCACTTGCATGGTGGGCAATGAATATATGGTTGCAGGATTTTGCTTATCGCATAAATATTGAATGGTGGTTTTTTGCATTGGCAGGATTAGGCGCGCTGGCAATAGCACTGGTTACAATAAGCTTCCAGGCTATAAAGGCTGCAACAGCAAATCCGGTGAAGAGTTTGAGAACGGAATAAAATTAGCTAACAGCTAATGGCTGATAGCTATTAGCCAAAACAAAAACTATGTTTAGAAATTATTTCAAAATTGCTTTTAGAAATCTTGCAAGAAATAAAATTTATTCCTTTATAAATATTGCAGGCTTAAGTATTGGTCTTGCATGTGCTATGCTCATTATTTTATATGTAAAAGATGAAGTGAGCTATGATCGCTTTCACAAAAATGTAAATAACATTTATCGCATAGTAACGCAAAGTGTTGATAAGAATGGAGTAAAAGGGCATAAAGATCCTAACACAGGTTATTTGCAGGGTCCACGTTTCGCACAAAACGTTCCGGACATAAAATATTTTGTGCGCGTACAAAGCGGAAATGAAAATATTAAACTGGGCACTGAAGTTAAAGACCAAGATTTATTATATGTCGATTCAACTTTCTTTGATGTGTTTTCTTTTCCATTAGTAAGTGGCAACCGGCAAACTTGTTTAAAAGATCCTTCTTCTGTTGTAATTTCTGAAGACGCTGCAAAAAAACAATTCGGCACAACTGATGCTATTGGCAAAATAGTTATGTTGAAAGATGATAGTGTTTTTGTTCCGCATAAGGTAACAGCGGTTGCAAAAAAATGCCCGCAAAATTCTTCGATAAAATTTGAGATGCTTTTACCAATAAGAGAATCAAAGGAAGATGCATCGAACCGTGAGAACTGGTTCAACTTTTTTCTAAACACATTTGTTGTGTTTGATCCGCATACAAACATTCAGGCTGTTGAATTGAAGATGAATAAATTTTATAACCAGGATTCAAAGGATGCTATAACATCGTTAAGGGCAAAGTTTGGCGATGAAGTAGATAATTGGAAAAGTTCTTATTTACTGCAACCGTTTCTCGATATGCACATGAGCACGGAACTGCCTGCACAAAATGGTCTTTCCGATGCAAGCAATCCAATGTACTCATATATACTTTCAGGTATTGCTTTATTTGTATTGTTAATTGCATGTATCAATTTTATTAACCTTACTGTTGCGCGCTCAGTAAAACGCGCAAAAGAGATTGGCATAAGAAAAGTTGTTGGTGGAGACAGAAGACAACTTATTATACAATTTTTAGGAGAATCTTTTTTGCTTTGCATTATTGCATTTGCATTAGCGATAGGAATAGTGGAACTTATACTGCCTGTTTTCAATAATCTTTCAAACAAATCACTTGCTCTTTCTTATTTGTTTGATGTAAAACTTATTACCGGTTATATATTATTGTTTATTCTTACAGCTTTACTGGCAGGTTTTTACCCGGCACTTGTACTATCCGGTTATAATCCTGTACAAACTTTATATAGCCGTTTTAATCTTGGAGGGAAAAATTATTTACAGAAATCGCTTGTTGTATTGCAGTTCGCACTTGCTTCTTTTTTAATCATTGCAACGTTTACCATTTACAAACAATTTAATTTTTTAACAACAGAAAAATTAGGCTATGAGGATACGGACATTGTTGGTGTTCACAAAGATTTTAAAACGCATGATGAAGCGTGGCTTTTCAAAAATGAATTATTAAAAGATCCAAATATTATAAGCGTTGCACCTCGCAATGGCGGACGTTGGGGAACTGTAGCAAAGCTTGCTAACGATTCTACTATACAATTCGATTATGAAACCGTTGATGAATCTTTTTTACCAACATTAAAAATTCCTTTAGCGCAGGGAAGAAATTTTTCACCGGATTTTCCTTCGGATTCTGCAAACTCTATTTTGGTGAATGAAACGTTTGTAAAACAGGCAGGATGGAAAAATCCAATCGGGCAAACTGTAAACTTTTGGTATAATAACGATAAAAAATACACAGTAATTGGTGTGGTGAAAGATTATCATTATTCGTCATTAAGTGAGAAGATTGGTCCGGAATTATTTACAATGAAGAGAGACAATAATTATGGACAGGTTTTTATAAAAATAAAACCAAACACTGCCGCGTCAAGCTTGAAAACAATTCAAAAATCATTCAAACAATTATTCCCGCTTAGCCCATACAGTTACGTTTTTTTGAACGAACAAAATAGAAAAAACTATGAAGCAGAAGCGAAGTGGAAACAGATCATGTTGTTTGGTGCTATCCTGACTATTTTTATTTCATGTATTGGTTTGTTTGGTTTATCAGTTTTATCTGCAGAAAAACGAACTAAGGAAATCGGCATTCGCAAAGTTCTGGGTGCATCAGTAAACAGGGTGGTAACAATTCTCTCAAAAGATTTTTTAAAGCTGGTATTTATTTCGCTCATTATCGCAATACCTGCTGCATGGTTTGCTGCTAATAAATGGCTGGAAAATTATCCATATCGTATTTCACTTAGCTGGTGGTTGTTTGCATCAGCAGGAATATTGGTTGTATTGATCGCCTTGATAACAGTAAGTTTCCAGGCAATAAAAGCAGCAATTGCAAACCCGGTAAAGAGTTTAAGAACAGAATAAAAGTTAGCTAACAGCTAATGGCTGATAGCTGTTGGCTTAAATAAAACAAACATGTTTAAAAATTATTTAAAAACAGCATTTCGTTTTTTGGCGAAAAACAAAGCATTCAGCTTTATAAATGTTGTTGGTCTTACACTTGGTTTAACATGTTGCTTTTTGATCACACTTTATATTAAAAATGAATTAAGCTACGACAAGTTTGAAACAAATGGAAAACGCCTTGCACGTGTTATTATGCAATATAGTTTTAGCGGCAGCGAATCGAACGAAGGTAATTATACAAGTGTTCGTGTTGCTGCAGTTTTCCCAGGAACTTTTTCTGAAGTGGAATCTGCAATAAAAATGACTGAATATGCGCGGGTAGTCAGGTATAATGATAAGCTCTTCGAAGAAAAAAAATTCATGTATGCGGACTCTAATTTTTTCAGCATTTTTTCATTCAAATTATTGCAGGGTGACATACATAATGTGCTCGCAACACCTTATGATGTAGTGCTTACACAATCAACTGCAAAAAAATATTTTGGAAATGACAATGCAATAAACAAAACATTACGTGTTGGTAACGATAGTAATTTATATCGTGTTACAGGTATAATGCAGGATTGCCCTTCCAACTCACAAATACAACTTGATTTTCTTGCATCATTTTCATCGCTTGGCATTACTCCGGA
>JAICKT010000633.1 GCA_025927795.1 Parafilimonas sp.
AAGAATACAAGCATTTTATTCAAAGTTTAGGGTATGTTGAAACTGACTTTGGCTAAAGCCAATTGTGATGTCACTTTCAAGTCCCAAGGCTAAAGCCCTTGGGTTATACAAAACAATTATCAGAACAGTTTGAGTAAGCAAAAGATGAAACTCGGAGCAACGTTAACTAACCCAAAACTTTAGTCTTGGGAAATAAGAATAAATTATAACCGGCTTTAGCCAAAGTGAATTAAAATCAACAGAAGTAAATGAATTATTATAGCCTCAATAAAATTTCACCAACCGTAAGCTTTGAAGAAGCAACTATAAAAGGACAAGCACCTGATAAGGGTTTATATTTTCCATCAGAAATACCAAAGCTTAATAAAAGTTTTGTAACAAATATCAAATCTTATTCAAAACAACAAATTGGTTTTGAAGTGATGAAACCTTTTGTTGGTGAAAGTATTCCTGGTGATGTTTTGCAGAATATAATTAACGAAACGATCAACTTTGATTTTCCTTTAGTAAAAGTGCACGAAGGTGTTTATGCGCTCGAATTATTTCATGGGCCAACGTTAGCGTTTAAAGATGTTGGTGCAAGATTTATGAGCCGTTGCTTGAGCTATTTTAACCGCAATAAAAATAAGCATACAACAGTTTTAGTTGCAACTTCCGGTGATACTGGTGGCGCAGTTGCCAATGGTTTTTTAGGTGTTGATGGAATTGATGTAATCATTCTTTATCCTTCAAAAAAAGTAAGTACAGTGCAGGAATTGCAATTAACAACTTTAGGCAAAAACATTTCTGCTATAGAAATTAATGGCAGCTTTGATGATTGCCAACGCATAGTAAAAGAAGCCTTTGCAGACAATGATTTGAATAAAAGATTTACACTTACATCTGCAAACTCTATTAATGTTGCAAGATGGTTGCCGCAACAATTATATTATTTTTATGCTTATCAGCAATGGCAATATAATGAGCCACCTGTTATTAGTGTTCCAAGCGGAAATTTTGGGAATATTTGTGCAGGAATATTAGCACATGTTTCAGGTTTGCCTGTAAAACATTTTATTGCTGCTTGCAATGCAAACGATGTGGTACCACAGTTTTTACAAAGCGGAAATTATCAACCTAAAAAAACAATAGCTACTATTTCAAATGCAATGGACGTTGGTAACCCAAGCAATTTTGTGCGTGTGCTTGAGTTGTTTGATCAGCAAATAAATGACCTAAAAAATATTTTAAGTAGTTATAGTGTAAGTGATGCTGCAACCAAAGCAACCGTCAATGAAGTTTTCAATCAATATAACTATACATTAGATCCGCACGGTGCCGTTGGCTATTATGCGTTGATTGATTACTTAGGTGATAATGTGAAAAATTCTTCTGGTGGCGGAATATTTTTAGAAACAGCACATCCTGTAAAATTTCCTGAAACAGTTGAAGCAGCAACAAATACGCAAATTGAAATTCCGGAAAGAATTAAACATCTCTTCAATCAAAAAAAACAAGGTATACAAATGAATGCTTTGTTTGATGATTTTAAAGAATGGATGATGAATAAATAACAAATCTTCACCTTACTCCATCAATCTTTAATAACTGTATTTTCGTTTTAAAGATTTAATTGATGGCATATAACAACATTATAAAAATACCTGTTGAAAAACTTGGTTACAATTTTATTAAACCAGAATTTTTACCTGAAGGAAAAG
>JAICKT010000653.1 GCA_025927795.1 Parafilimonas sp.
TAAACTCAGTGCTGAGAATTTCCTGTATGTCTTTAATCCAAACACCTGTCATTACACTTACAATTTGATGTTGCAACGGATCAAGATCGTTCTTTAACTGCAATAAAATATCTTTTACCTGGAAAGGTTTTACAGCGAGTATTATCCATTTAGCATGTTCTACAGCTTCAATATTATTGTTACTTACTGTTACACCACGTTCTTCTAAAGCGCTTAATGTATTTATATTTCTTTTTGTAACTGTTATATGTTCGGGCTTAGAAAATTTGCTGTTTATTAATCCTTCGGCAATTGCACTTCCAAGATTACCACCTCCTATTATTGTTATTTGATCGTTCATGTTTTTTATTTCTGTTGTAATTATATTGATAATTAATGTGAATATACTGGTCTATAATAAATTAAAAAAGCCGCTTCTTTTTTTGAAGCGGCTTTAAAAAATTATCAAGACCTACCTCAAAAACAGAAGCTCTCTGTATTTCGGTAATGTCCAGTTTCTATCATTAACAAGTATTTCAAGTTTATCTGCATGATAGCGGATATCATCAAAAAACTTCTCTTTAACCTGGCTGCAATAAGCGATAGCTTTTGTACGTGTATCACTCATATTGTTTGCAATTTTTCTTTCTTGTATCATAGCATTTACTTTTGTATAAACCTCCCGTATATGATTTGAAATTTCAGTTAGTATAGCTGACTGAGCTTCATAAGAAGATTCCGGAAAACCTGCTTCTTTTAATCCTTGTACGTTTTTAATCAAAAGATTTTGGTATTCCAATGCATCAGGAATAATATGATTGATAGCCAAATCTCCCATTACTCTTGCTTCTATCTGCACTTTCTTAATATATTTTTCAAGCTCAATTTCATGGCGCGCTTCTAATTCGATATGTGTATAAACTTTGTTGCTTTCAAACAAATGTTTTGCTTTATCAGTAACCATTGCATCTAATGCCAGCGGTGTTGTACGAACATTTGGTAATCCACGGCGTTCAGCCTCATGATGCCATTCTTCGCTATAACCATCTCCTTCGAATAAAACTTTTTTGCTTTCAACAATATAACGTTGTATTACATGCATAATAGCAATTTCTTTTTTATCACCCTTTTCAATCATTGCATCAACATCTTTTTTGAAGTTTTTTAATGTTTCTGCAATAATTGTATTTAATGCTATCATCGCGTTTGCGCAATTTGCAGATGAACCAACGGCCCTGAATTCAAACTTGTTTCCCGTAAAAGCAAATGGTGAAGTGCGGTTACGATCTGTATTATCTAAAAGTAATTCAGGTATACTGCGATGTAAATCCAATTTAAGAATGGCTTCATCCTGTTCATCGAATTTATCACCAACACGTGTTTCAATATCGTTTAAAACTTTTGTAAGATATTCACCAATAAAAACAGAGATAATTGCAGGCGGTGCTTCATTGGCGCCCAAACGATGATCGTTAGGTGCTGATGCTATAGCTGCACGCAGTACATCAGAATAATCGTGTACTGCTTTTATAGTATTTACAAAAAAAGTAAGAAAAATTAATTTGGTTTTTGGCTTTTTTCCGGGGGCTAATAAATTAACGCCGGTATCTGTAGCCA
>JAICKT010000464.1 GCA_025927795.1 Parafilimonas sp.
AAATCAGGTGCAGAAGGAAATGCGATAATATTTTTTTGTTGAATAAATTGTTGGTCAAATTTTTTTCCAATTGCATTATATTCATTCCATGTAAAAGGTAATAATTCATCAGCCATCCATGTAGTAACTACTCTCCTTCCCGTAACAGGATTTATTAAACCGCTTGCTATTTTGCTTGCTGCAGATTTGTCCGCATCATCAATTACAAATACTGATTTGTTTTCACACAGTAAATAATAACTTAGCCATGTACCGCAAATTCCCTGGCCTATGATAAGATAGTCATACTTCATCAAAAATTATTTAGTCTGCATATTATTTATGTTTTACAAAGAACACATAAAAAAACCGCTTCTTTTTTTGAAGCGGTTTTTATTGAACATAACATGTATTAATGTTGCGGATAATTTTCCAACTGACCGATAGATAAAGCTTTGGTTGTATCAGTACTTCCGATAATTCCTTTTGCAAACAATGTGTAAACCTTCCCACCAATTAAATTTATAGATTGCGTTTTAAGCACACTATCTGAGGCATTTTTTAAATCAAACGAATAAGTGCCTGCCTTAACTTCATTATTAAATGCAATGTATTGAGGGTTAGTTTGCTGATCGTTAAAAATTCTGCCAGCACTAAGATTCGCTCCTCCTGATAATGCTAAACTCAGTGCACCTGAATTAGGGCAAAAATTAAAAAACCTTACATATGCAGAATCGCCTGATGGTGCTTTAAAAACATCATTAATAAAAGCAGCCTTTACTTTGTTAAAAGAATCAATTATAAAATAGCTATAAAATTTATTTACATCAATTGTTATACTGCTTGTTAATGAAGGTGTAGTTGTATTTGGAGCGAATATACCCAAGTTATACGTACCGGGATTTACACCAGCCACGTACGGAGTATAATTTCCAAAAACTAAACCCGTATCAAATATTGAATTATTAATATAAACGCTTAAGTGCGGAGCAGTAGGCGAAGTTTGTGCTATAAGAAAAGCGCCGGATTGTGGCTGTGTAGTATTATTATTATCAAGCGTACATGAATTTAGCAAAAACAACGAACTTAAAATAGCAACAGTACCTAAAATAATTTTTTTCATAATTGTTATAGAAGTTTAAGTATTAACGCCTCTTACGCAAAGATTATGCAAATAAAAGACTTGTAAAATGTTAAAAGGTTTGATAAATAATTTTGATTTTATTTGATGACAATATACTTATCCGAAACGTTGTAATGATTTTTTAAATTAATGTAGCTTTACAAAGATTGTATGCCGCACGAAGCGATTTCTGTTTTTCAGATGTTTAAAATTGGTGTTGGTCCTTCAAGCTCTCACACATTAGGACCATGGCGTGCAGCACTTCGTTTTATTAAAACACTGCAGGAAAAAAATCTCATTCAAAAAACAATAAGTATTAATGTGCTGCTTTACGGTTCGCTGGCCAAAACGGGTAAGGGACACGGTACTGATATTGCAGTGCTGATGGGTTTAAGCGCGGAAGATCCGGAAACAATTGATATAAACAGCATCGCTTCAAAAATTGATTGTATTGAATCAGAAAAAAAATTATTGCTGAACGCTGAAAAAAAAATAAATGTTTCTGTTGAATTTCTTGTTACAGAAACTTTGCCTTTTCATCCAAACGGTTTAAGCTTTTTAGCAGACTGTGAAAACAATATTCGAATAAGCGAAACATATTATTCTATTGGCGGCGGATTTGTAATTAAAGAAGGAGAAGTGCATACAGCAAATGATCTTATCGATTTGCCTTTTCCTATAAATACTTCAGAAGATTTATTGCACTGGTGCAGAAAAACAGGGCTTGCCATTAATGAAGTAGTAATGGAAAATGAAACTGCATGGCGCAGTGAAGCTGAAACAAAAAAAGGTGTGCTGCGTATATGGCAAACTATGCATGACTGTATGTATCGCGGTTGCCACACCAAAGGTGAATTACCGGGCGGTTTGCATGTGCGCAGAAGAGCATATGATCTTAATAAAAAATTAATTAACGGCAACGCATACAACGATTATGCAACTTGGGTTGATGCAATACGAAAAGGTGGTAATCATTTTCAATACATACTCGATTGGGTAAGTTGTTTTGCTTTGGCAGTGAATGAAGAGAATGCATCTTTTGGTCGTGTGGTTACTGCACCAACAAATGGCGCTGCCGGTGTAATTCCTGCAGTGCTGCAATACTATATTACGTTTTATAAAGATGTGGATGAAGATAAAATTATCCGCTTTCTTTTAACGGCTTCAGAAATAGGAAGCATATTTAAAAAGGAAGCAACTATTTCTGCAGCAATGGGCGGGTGCCAGGCAGAAATTGGTGTATCATCTTCTATGGCTGCGGCAGCACTAACTGAAAGTTTAGGCGGCACACAACGACAGGCTTTAATGGCTGCAGAAATTGCGATGGAACATCATCTTGGTATGACGTGCGACCCAATTGGAGGATTGGTGCAGGTGCCATGCATTGAGCGCAATACGATGGGTGCAATTAAAGCAATTACTGCATCACAGCTTGCATTGCAAAGTTCTCCTGATTATGCAAGAGTAAGTTTAGATAAAGTAATAAAAACAATGTGGGACACGGCAAAAGACATGAACTTTAAATATAAAGAAACTGCAGAAGGCGGTCTTGCATTAAACATTCCTTTAGGTTTAAAAGAATGCTGAGAAAAATTATCGCAATAAAAATTCGCGAGTATTAACTATAAAAAATACTGCCATTTTTTTATACGCGACATATAATTCAGGAATATTCAGGGATTTTGCAGTTCTACAATCCATACTTATCAACAAGATAAATTAATGCAGCCATATTAATAGCGCCTAATTTCATTTCACGTATATCAACATTTTCAAAAACATCTGTAGCCGCATGATGAATAAAAAAATATCGCTGGCTATCCGGGCTTAAACCTGCTTCCTGTGTATGAAATGTTTGTTTTAAAAAACCCACATCTGCACCAGCTTCACCCGTTTCAAATCTGTCGCCATAATAAGGTGCAAATAAAGGTCTCCAGCTATTTATTTTTTGCATAATTGTGTTATCACTTACATCAAAAACAAAACCTCTTGGCGTAAAACCACCGGCATCACTTTCCAATGCAAAAATGTGTTGTTCATTATTACGCTTTGCTTCATCAGCGTACATTTTTGCACCGCGTGTTCCGTTTTCTTCATTTGCAAAAAGTACAAATTGTATTGTATGTTTTGGCTGATAGTTTAATGAT
>JAICKT010000619.1 GCA_025927795.1 Parafilimonas sp.
TATTGTATGAATGAGTGGCTGAAAAATTATGATGATAAATACAGAACGAATATAAATGTTGAAGTTTTTGTTGTGGTAATACTGGTTGCAATAGTTATCACGTTGCTTACTGTAAGTTTCCAGGCTATAAGGGCTGCATTAGCAAATCCTGTAAAAAGTTTGAGAACAGAATAAAAATTGGCAAACCTCAATTAGAAAATTTAAAAATTTCCAATTCCAAAATTTCAAAATCAACTTCTATGCTTAAAAATTATTTCAAAACCGCATTTAGAAATATTACAAAGCACAAAGGTTTTTCATTCATTAACATCGCAGGTTTAACGTTGGGATTAATTGCCTGCATTTTAATCGGATTATTTGTATGGGATGAACATCAGTATGATAAATTTCTTCCTGAAGGTGAACAAGTGTATCGTGTGTATGACGAATACACGAATCATGATGGTGCACAAACACTCGCTGTTTCTGCACCGATGTACGCAACTACTTTACAACAGGATTTTCCTGAGGTAGAAAAAACAGCTCGCGTATTAATGTTGCCCGAAACAAAAACATTGTTTGAGGCGGGCAACAAAAAGTTATATGAAGAAAGCGGCTATTTTGTTGATTCGACTTTTTTTGAAGTATTTCCGCTTGCAATAAAATTCGGTACTTATAGAAAAGCGCTGGATGGAAATTCTTCTATCGTGCTTTCGCAGGATATGGCAGAACTTTTTTTTGGAAATGAAAATCCTGTAGGCAAACAAATAGGAATGAATAAAATGCCTTACCAGGTAAAGGCCGTATTTAAAAAAAATCCAAAATTTCATTTACAGTTTGATTATTTGCTTCCGCTGGCAGCAGCACAAATACCGGCAGACCGCATGCAAAAATGGGGCTGGCACCAGTTTTATACTTATGTGAAAGTGAAAAATGGAACAAACATTTCTGCACTACAATTAAAATTTCAAGACGATGTGGAGCAAAAATCGAAAACGTCCCGGAACGATGCGGCTTCTTCAGACAAACCCTTCCTGCAATCCTTAAAAGATATTCATTTATACTCAGCCGATTTTAAATTTGATGCAGCACAACGTGGTAATATTACTTATGTAAACGCACTTACAATCATCGGCATTTTTATTTTGCTAATCGCATGTTTTAACTTTATCAATCTTGCAACAGCAAAATCATTACAACGTGCAAAAGAAGTTGGTGTACGCAAAAGCGTAGGCGCCGGCAGGAAACAACTTATGTTTCAGTTTATCGGAGAAACGGTTTTGCTAAGTTTTATCAGTGTACTTATTGCAGTAATTCTTTCAATAATATTATTGCCCTGGCTGAATGATTTTACAGGTAAGAATATTTCGTTGGGCTTATTTATGAGTCCTGTTGTGCTTTTATTATTTGTTGCATTGATATTTATTGTTGGAATTATTGCAGGTTTTTACCCTGCACTTGTACTCTCTGGCTTTAAACCAGTAAAAGTTTTAAAAGGATCAGTGTCAAGCGATGTAGAACCAGGAAAAATTCCGTGGCTGCGGCATGGCCTGGTAATAACACAGTTTGCATTATCAGTCTTATTAATCATCAGTGCGCTTGTTGTTTTCAACCAGGTAAATTATCTGCACAATAAAGACCTTGGTTTTAATAAGGAACAGATAATGTTTTTTCCAATGCGAGGCGATAATATGTTTAAAAATTCCGACGCGTTTAACAACGAATTGCAGCAGCTAACCGGTGTTTCTTCTGTTTCCATAGGTTATGGTTTTCCAGGCGACGCCGTTGCCGGCGATGATATAATTGTGCCCCGTAATGGAGAAAACATAACGCAATCTGCA
>JAICKT010000458.1 GCA_025927795.1 Parafilimonas sp.
AGAAAACGAAAAGATTTTTGATGATAAAATATTTGCGTTCTTTTCTTCTTTTTCAACAGCAGGATTTATTCAAACGATGAAGGTTTTTACATTCTTTGGTTCGAGCTATTTTCTGTTACCTGCTTATCTTGTTTTAATTGGCTATTTTTTTATTAAAAGAAAACCCACGTATGCAATAGATATTGCCATTATCGCCGTTAGCAGTACTGCCCTCATGCAATTACTTAAAAGAATTTTTCATAGGCAGAGGCCAACCCTTCCTATAATAAAAGGCATAACCAGTTATAGTTTTCCAAGCGGTCATGCACTATCCGCTTTTATTTTCTGCAGTATTCTTGTTTTTATCGTAAGAGATGGAGCATGGAGAAATACATACAAATGGATGGCTTCAGTTTTACTAATGCTGTTTGCTCTGATGATTGGCGTTAGCAGGATAGCGCTTAAAGTGCATTATCCTACAGATGTGATTGCTTCTTATTGCTTAGGTATTGTTTGGGTTATTGTATCGCTTTATCTTCTCAAAAAAATGGATAGAAATTATTTGGTAGCTAAGAATTCTTCTTCGTCAGAAAATGGTTAACTAATTTCTACCCTGATAGGTTAATATATTACAGCACATCAATTAACTTAATTAAACTCTGTTTTTTATTAGTTGTGCATTTGCAAAAAATTGGTTGTTTGCCCATCAATTTGTTCTTATGAAACACACAGGTTATGCAATGCATATTTATGCATACAATTTCTTATTAAATCTTTTTGCGAGTATGCCTGTAGCTAACGATATATCTATATCTGCAACAATTACTCCTGCTTCACCATAAGATTGATGTGCAATACATTTTCCATCAGGTGCAATTAATGAAGTTGCTGATTCCTGGAATTTTGTTGCATAGTTTACACTTGCAAAATAAATCGTGTTTTCCATGGCACGCATCATCATTGCTTTTTCATAATAGGGATTATTTTTATTGCCCCATTCAGTAAGTAAAACGCCATCAACATCACTGCCTGCTAAATGTGGATGAAAAACAATTGCTGCATCATTTCTTGCAGCCCATCTTACAGATTCAGGATAACGAAAACCTTCATGGCAAATCGTGATACCAAACTTCACACCGTTTATCTCAAAAATTTTTCTTTCCGTTCCGGGAATCCAGATATTATCTTCGGTTGGGTCAAGTTGATTTTTTGATTGATAACCTAAAACTTCTCCATTTTTATCAATTACAAAAGCCACATTTAATTTGCCTTCATTAACAAACCAATCCATCGGTAATATGATAACAATTGAATTTTCTTTTGCAATAACACAAGCTTTTTGCAATGCATATTGCATATTTTCCGGTGTTGATTTTTGTGTTTTAAATTCTTTTATTGGATAACCGGGAATATATGTTTCAGGAAAACAAATTATTTCAGCTTGTTGTTGTGCAGCATCTTTTACCAATTTTTCTAACTGTGATAAACATTCATCAATAGAACTTGAAAATGTTGGAGATGCTAATGCAATTTTCATTAGAATGTTTTATGGCAGCGAAGGTAAATCATCTATTTCTTCACCTGGTAGTTTAGTCCAACAACATTGCATGGAAATATTTTACTCGTTACAAGCTTCAATGATGTTTTGTTTGATAAACCTTCAAACATTGGAATGCCTTCACCTAAAATCACAGGGTTTACAAACAACCAGTATTCATCAACAAGATTATGCTGCGTTAATAAATGCACAACAGAAGGGCTGCCAAACACCAGTATATTTTTATCGCCCTGATTTTTTATTCTTTCAATTTCTGTTGCAGCATTATCGCTTATAAAATTTGTTTTATCCCGCTTAACATCCTTCATCGTTTTTGATAAAACAACTTTCTCTGATTTATTATACCAGTTTGAATGATCAACATCATGCTTTGTTGCATTTGGCTGATCAGCTGCTGCAGGCCAATAGGCTTCCATCATTTCATAAGTAATACGTCCATATAAAGCGATGTCTGCTTTAATCGTAAACTCATTCACCAAATCAAACATTTCATCATCAAGTTGTATCCAATCCATTTCACCGTTTGATCCTGCAACAAAGCCATCAAGCGTTACATGTTCGCTTACAATTATCTTTCTCATAATTTTCTATTTAAATTAATTATTGTGCCATAGCGGAAACAGGGTGTTTGCCTGTGTTTGAATTTTGCGCATATATTTTATTACGGATAAGCTTTTCATGCGTAATGTAAGACACGATGAGAATAACTAAAATGATCAAAGGGAAAAACGTAAGAAAGCTTAAACCATCCACAGCCCAAATGCTGATACTTGCGAAAATGAAATCAAATGCAAAACCTGCATACGCCCACTCTTTAATGCGGTTGGGTATTTGCGGAATAATGAGCACCAATGTTCCAAGCACTTTAAAAATTACAAATGCATTTCCAAAATACTGCGGGTAACCCAAATGTTGAATGCCTTGTTTTGCGAGTTGCGTTTGCGATGTTAATGCAGGCATTACACCTTCAAATAAAAAAATAATTACTGTTGTTATCCAGTAAATAACTTTTGTTGATTTTTTTGTTCTCATGATTTTGTGTTTTGTTGAAACACAAAGTTGAATAACAGTAATTGCAATAATGCGGTGTGATTGAGTCTTCTTAAAGGTTATTTGCGACAAACAGAAAATATTAAAGATTATGCTTTTGCCAACAGCTTAATATCACTTATCTCTAAAATATTTTTATTATAACCAATCGTTGCAGCATTAATCATTGCCCTTCCAACTTCCTGCATTGTGAGCACATTCTTTGCTGAAAATAATTTGAAGATCTTTACAATAAATTTATACATCGCTTTCCAGTTTTTCTGCCCTTCAAAAGGCAGCATAACACCCGGGCGAAAATTATATTCAGCTTTAAACGGAAGTTTCATCAGATCATTTTCAGTTTTACCTTTTACACGCGCCCACATACGTTTACCTTTTTCGCTGCTGTCTGTATGAGTGCCGGATACATAAGTGAAAACCATGTTGCTGTTTACTTCAAGCAATGCCTTTGCAAAAGCAAGTGTTGTATCGTATGTAAGATGTGTGTACTTATCTTCTTTCATGCCGATTGAGCTTACACCTGCGCAGAAAAAACAGGCATCGTATCCCTTTATATTTTCTGAAAATTTATTGAGTTGAAAAAAATCAGGAACGATTAATTCTTTCAGTTTTGAATGTTGCAGTTCATAATGTCTTCTTGAAACGATTAAGACTTCAAACACTTTTGGATTTTGCAAGCATTCAAACAACACGC
>JAICKT010000036.1 GCA_025927795.1 Parafilimonas sp.
AAAAAAATTGAAGAAGATACCGAACGCTTTTCTTTCAATACTGCCGTTTCTTCATTCATGGTTTGTGTAAATGAATTAGCTGATTTGAAATGCAATAAAAAAGAAATTTTAGAACCACTTACAATTATGCTTTCATCGTATGCGCCGCATGTTGCAGAAGAATTATATCATACGCTTAATGAAGTCTCCCCCACCGGGGGAGATTTAGAGGGGGCTTCTGTTTTAGACGCAACTTATCCAACACTCAATTCAAAATATTTAATTGAGTCAACAAAAGAATATCCCATTAGTATAAACGGAAGATTACGCACTACATTAAATATTTCTTTAGAAGCCAATCAGAAAGAAGTAGAAGAAATTGTTTTGCAAAATGATGTGGTAAAAAAATGGCTCGATGGAAAATCGCCCAAAAAAATAATTTTTGTTAAAGGAAGAATGGTGAATGTTGTAATATAAATATGATTCCCACTTTCGCGGTAACGACGGTTTAGCGTTTTTTGTAAAAGCAAAATGAATACATTGTATGAAATACATAACAACCAAAACAACTTTTTTATTTGTTCTTGTCGCAATAATTTTTTGTATCAGTGCATGCAAATCATCAAACAGTAAAATAAAAAACGATATTGAAATAAAAGAAAATGGTTTGCATGTTGAAGAAGCGTATCTAACAAACGGCAATCAATCGTTAATTGGTAATGATAATAAAGTAAAGGTTGGAGAACGTATTTCTTTACGTTTGGTAGTTACTGGCTGGACAATAAAAAACGGTAAAGTTTTTTTGGACGCTTCTCAAAGAACATCAACCAGCGACGGCACTACATTGGCAAGTAATCCTTCCCTATTTGGCTATGTTTATGCCGGAGGTGCATCTGCTGAAAGTGCCAAATACATTCTGTTGTATCAAAACATTGGCGCACTTGATAAACATTACGAGTATATTCAGATCTCTTTTAAAATATGGGATAAAATCAGTAACAAATCAGTTACAGGTTCGTGCAAATTGCATGTGGATACGCCTTAATATCAGCTCAAATATTTCCCAACAATCGGCACTCGTCTTCCAACACCAAATGCTTTTTCGGATATGCGAATGATAGGGCAAAATTGGTTGCGTTTATATTCGTTTGTATTAACAAGCTTTAATGTACGGTCAACCAATGCTGCATCTAAACCCAATGCTTTAATTTCATTCGGTCCTAACCTGCGTTCTATGTAATGATATAATATTTTATCAAGCACTGCATAATCAGGCAAGCTGTCTGTATCTTTTTGCCCGGGTCTTAATTCTGCACTTGGTGCTTTTTCTAAAATATTTTTTGGAATAATTTCTTTATCGCGATTGATAAAATTCGCCAAGGCATAAATCTGTGTTTTGTAGCAATCACCCAACACACTTAAACCACCAGCCATATCCCCGTATAAAGTTCCGTAACCTGTTGCGAGTTCGCTTTTGTTTGAAGTGTTGAGTAAAATATAGCCGAATTTATTTGCAACGGCCATCAACAAATTGCCGCGTGTTCTGCTTTGAATATTTTCTTCAGCAACAGAAAAAGGTAAATTATTAAAAACAGGTTTTAATGTTTCAAGAAAGTCTCCATAAATTTTGTCAATGCGAATAATATCATATGGATTATTCAGATTCTTACTCAGTTGCTCCGCATCTTTTACAGAGTGTTCGCTTGAATATGGGGAAGGCATTAATATCGCTCTTACATTTTCGTTGCCCAGTGCTTCACAGGCAAGTGAAAGAACAACTGCACTGTCAACGCCGCCTGAAGAACCAAGAATGGCTTTGCTGAAATTCATTTTTTGAAAATAGTCACGAATGCCAAGCAGCAATGCTTCGTACACCATTTTAATATTTAACCCGGGCTGAAAATCTTGTATATCAAGTTCTGCATTTGGCAAATGATCTGCTGATTCTATCACAGGTGAATCAATTGTTCCGTCATCATTTACAACCACCGTTTCAAACGCTTCTTTAAACATGGGTAATTGTTTACAAAGATTTCCATCTTTATCAAACACCAGTGAACTGCCATCAAATACAATCTCTGTTTGACTTCCAATTGTGTTACAATAAAACATTGGCAGCTTATATTTCAGCACATTTAATTTTATGGTTGCTTTACGGTCTTCATGATGCGTATAATCAAATGGCGAAGCACTGATATTAATCATCAAATCAGGTTGTTGCTTTATTAAAGCATCCATCGGGCAAATGCGGTACAAAGGATTATTGCCTAAATTCCAGATGTCTTCGCAAACAGTTATAGCTAATTTTTTTCCTTTGAATTCAACGATATTCCAATCAAACGCAGGTTCAAAATAGCGATACTCATCAAACACATCGTATGTTGGTAAAAGTGTTTTATGTATCTCTGCTTTTATTGCTTTTTCATACAAAAAAAATGCACCATTAAATAAATCTTTCCCTTCAATCTTTGGATTTCTTGCAGGGGAACCAATAATCACAGCAATTGTATCGGCATGTTGTTTTATATCATCAATTGCTTTGTAACATTTATTAATAAAATCATTGAACTCAACAAAATCTCTTGGCGGATAACCGCAAACACACAGCTCGCTAAATACAACTATATCCGCTTCTTCTTTTTTTGCCTGCTTAATCGCCGAAATAATTTTTTCTGTATTGCTTTCAAAATTGCCAATGTGATAATTCTGCTGGGCTAAGGAAATCTTCATGTAACTTATTTCTTCTACAAAGTTCGCGCTTAAAAAAATTATTAACAACTTACTTTGCTTACAATTATTTAATTCGCATGATGAAATGAGCAATTATATTTTCAACCATTTAATTAAACTATAAAGATCTTAATTGCGAATTCCATGTGACAATAAAAAATAAAAGTGCACACATGAAAATTTTTAGTGTCTTATTTTTTTGTTTGATATTATTTGCATGTAAAAATAAAAAGCCGGCGCCGGATGTTTCAAACATAAAAATTAATGTGCAGTTAAAGCGGTTTGATAAAGATTTGTTTGCCATTGATACCAATAATATTCAGCAGTCTTTAAATAAACTGCAGCAGCAATACGGCTCTTTTTTGAATGACTATTTATATAATATTATGATCTTAACGCCGCAGCCAGATACCGTTGCGCAAAAAATAAAAATGTTTTTGCATGATTATAATTATGTGTATAACACCGCAGAAAAACAGTTTGGCAATTTTGATGATGCATTCAATCAAATAAAAAAAGGGCTGCAGTATGTAAAGTATTATTTTCCTGATTATAAAACACCGGCTAATATTATAACGTTTATTGGCCCGGTTGAAGGTTATGCAAATGTGCTTACACAAAGCGGGCTGGCAGTGGGCTTGCAATTATATCTTGGAAAAAATTTTTCTGTTTATAGTTCTGAATTTATTACTGAAGTTTATCCGGATTACCAGCAACGCAGATTTGAGCCTGCATACATTCCCGTTAACTGCATGAAAAATATTGTCAGTGATATTTATCCTGAAAAAAATGGCAGTGATCCTTTGGTTTATCAAATGATTGATGCAGGCAAGCGATTGTATCTCCTCGATCATTTTTTACCACAGCTTGCTGACAGTTTAAAAACAGGTTATACGCAGGCACAGTTAAATGGTTGCTATAATAATGAAGCTGATATCTGGAATTATTTTGTTCAGAATAATTTATTGTTTATCACTGACCCGATACAGGTAAGAGATTATATGCAGGATGGACCGAATACTGAAGTTTTTGGAAAAGCGTCGCCGGGTTTTATTGGACAATTTATTGGCTGGCAGATTGTAAAAAAATGGATGAGTGAACATGATAAAACTACATTGCCGCAATTACTCACTACACCGGAAAAACAGATTTATGATGAGGCCAAGTATAAGCCACGATAATAGTTTACGGCTGAAGTATCGGATCCTTTTTGGTTCTTACTATAACTACACCTTTTGCAGCTTTCTTACCATATTTTTTAACTGCTTTACTGCCATTAAAAATATTTACTGATTGTATTAAGCTTGTATCAAGTGTTTGCATGAAAGAATAATCTTTTATTTTTCCATCAACAATAAGAAGAGGTAATGAATCTTTAGATTCTAATACTGCGTTTGTGTAGTTAACTGAATCTTTTTTATTTGTTTGAGCGTGGGTTGATTGAATAACAAAAAATAAAACCGCAATAAATAATATTGCTTTCATGTGTCTATCATTTGTTTTTTTAATGATCACATGTAATTCGCTATAAAATTTTTATCGCCGGTTGGCATGATAACTAAAAAATTTTATAGCTTATTTCATTTCTAATTCATCTTTAAAGGAGCAATTAAATCGAACGGGGGAATATTTACTTTAAAAACTTTTTTGTTGTTAAGATTTTCCATTTCGTATGTACCAAACATGCGGCCAAGCTCTGTACGCAAATTGCAACCGCTTACATATTGAAACTGTTTTGCCGGAAGTAATACAGGCTGCACGCCAACAACACCTTCGCCTTTTACGTCTTTATATTCACCGTTACTGTCAAATATTTTCCATGTTCTACGCAACAATTTTACACTAAAGCTATTATGATTTTCTATCGTGATGCGATAAGCGAACATATATTCATTATTAGCAGGGTTACTGTAATCTGCCTGGTAAAAACTTTCAACGCTTATTTCAACTCCTTCTGAAATTTTAGAAATCATTACGATTGTTTACAGCAATAAAGATATGGATTTGAAAATAATTACAACTTGTGAGTTTGACAAAAATGTAATTTTTGTCGTTATCGTATCTATTTAAAACTTAAACCCCCGGTATAGTTTTTTGCATATATAATTTCAGTAAATAAAATTGATTTATTATCAACCAATACTCAATTGTTATTTTTGCTTTATGCGAAAAATAGCAGTTGCAAAGGGCGATGGTATTGGGCCTGAAATAATGGATGCGGTATTAAAAATTTTTTATGAAGCAAAGGTTCCGTTGGAATATGTGCTTGTTGATATGGGCAAATGGGTGTTTGATAAAGGATTTAATAATGGTATGACGCCCGAAGCAAAACAAACGATTGAAACACTCGGCATTTTATTTAAAGGACCAATGGAAACACCAAAAGGGAAAGGTGTGAAAAGCATAAATGTTACAGCACGTAAAACATGGAACACGTATGCAAATACGAGAACCTTTCAAACATTGCATGGCGTGGATACAGTATTCAGCAAGGCAGGAATTCCGGTTGATATAACTGTAGTACGCGAAAATATAGAAGATACTTATGGTGGTATTGAACACATGCTGACTTATGATGTAGCATTGAGCAGAAGATTTATTACACGCCCCGGAAGTTTACAGGTGATTAAGTATGCGTTTGAAATGGCGAAGAAAAAAAATGCACGTAGAATTACCTGCGCGCACAAGGCAAATATTATGAAGATTACGGATGGTTTGTTTCTTGATGTTTTTTATGAAGTAGCAAAAGATTATCCTGAATTAAAATCTGATGATGTAATTGTGGATGATTTATGTATGAAGCTCGTTACACGTCCGGATAATTTTGACGTAATCGTACTAACAAATTTGCAAGGTGATATTGTAAGTGATTTATGTGCAGGATTGGTTGGCGGTTTAGGTTTTGCACCGTCTGCAAATATTGGCGATTACATCTGCATCTTCGAAGCAGTGCACGGCACAGCACCTGATATTGCCGGAAAAAATATTGCGAATCCAACCGCATTATTATTAAGCGGCATTGGCATGTTACGCCATTTGGGTTTTATGGAAACTGCTGTTACTATTGAGAATGCATTATTATATACACTTGAACAAGGCGTTCATACGGGCGATTTTGGTGATAAATCAAAACCTGCGGTTAACACAACTGAATTTGCAAAAATTATTATTCAAAATTTTGGCAGGCAACCACAACAAGGTGCCAAATCTTTTTTAAGCGATAAGCCTGTAACAGAAACGCATTTTCAATTAGAAAAAAATTCAATGATGGAATCTGCGGAAAGTTCAACAGAAAAAATTATTGGTGTTGATTTTTTTATTGAAAGCAATGAGCAACCTATCAATATTGCCAATAAATGTTTGCGTCATGCCGGCGTTAAATTTAAATTGATAAATATTAGTAATCGCGGTACGCAGGTTTGGCCAACCGGTTCGGTTTATACGAATCTTGTCAATCAATATAACGTGCGTTTTGAAAGTATTGATAACATTCCGCTTAATCAGCAGGATGTGCTTGGTTTATATGTAAGCCTTAGCGGAGATTTTAAAATCTGTTCGTCTGAGTTGTTATTGTTGTTAGGTGATAAACGTGCTTACAGTTTAGCGCAGGGGCAGTAACAGTTTCCAGTTTGTAATTTCCGGTTTGCAATTAATTGTGCCGATTACGATACTTATATTCTTCTGCTTTGTTTATAATCATTCTTCATCAGCCATTGTAAAATTTTATCACGCTGATCGCCCTGGATTATAATTTCACCATCTTTTACACTGCCCCCCGTACCGCAAAAATTTTTAAGTTTTTTTCCAAGTTCTTCCAAATTATTATTTGTACCGATAAAATTTTCTACAATAGTCACAGCTTTGCCTGCGCGATGTTTGGTTTCTAATTTTATTTTTAGTTTTTGCTGATGAGGTGCTAAGGTTTGGTGTTCATTTTCTTCATCGGGTTGAAATGAAAAGTTTGGGTTTGTGCTGTAAACAAACCCACGTGCATCAGGTTTATTTTTTTTACTCATGAAATATGAAGCTTGTTTAAGTTAATTCATAATTACAGCTTTCAAGCTCAAGTCAACACTTTGCGCCTGCGTAATTAAACTGCCAACGCTTATAAAATCTACACCCGTTGCTGCGTAAGATTCTATATTATCAAGGTTAATGCCGCCGCTTGCTTCCGTTTCAAAATCATTTTTAATTAAATCCAATGCTTCGGATATTTGTGCGGGTTTAAAATTGTCAAGCATTATACGAAACACTTTTTTTTGACCTGCTTTACATACCTGTCTTACTTCATCCATGTTGCGTGTTTCAATCTCTATTTTTAAATCCGGATTTGTTTTTCGAATGTAGTGCCAGGCTTTATCTATCGCCCTTTCAATGTTACCACAATAATCAATATGATTATCCTTCAACAGTAACATATCATATAATCCAAAGCGATTATTAATGCCACCGCCAATTCGTACGGCTTCTTTTTCGAGCAAACGAAAATTTGGTGTTGTTTTACGTGTATCTAACAATTTAGTTTTATAACCTTTTAATTTTTCTGCGTACTTATTTGTAAGCGTTGCAATACCGCTCATACGTTGCATGCAATTGAGTACAAGTCTTTCGCATTTTAATATAGTATGAATATGGGCATCTACCTCAAAAGCTGTTTCACCATCGTGCATTCTCTCGCCATCGTTCTTATAAATATTGAACGCAACATTTTCCTCCGCAATTGAAAATATTTTTTTTGCTACCTGAATGCCTGCTAAAATTCCATCCTGTTTTATTTTAAGGATTGCCTTGCCCGTTTTTCCAGGCGGAATACAACTTAATGTTGTATGATCTCCATCGCCAATATCTTCTTTTAAAGCTTCTTTTATAAGATGATTGAGTTGCTCATTAAAATTTTGCATTCACGAAATTACTATACACGGCATTTCATGTAATAAAAAAGCCATTCACTTTTATGAATGGCTTCTTCTTATTTACCTTTCCTATCTTTTTTGTCTTCGCTTAGGGAAGAAATTACCGGTTTTTATTTTTTGTGATGGACCTTCCGGTGCGCCGTAATGCGTCATTGCACAACGGAAACCAATGGTTGAACTGCTTTCGTATTCTTCCATAAAACGTCTTGCACCCGGGCTTAACCAATAAGGCATATCAAGCCAGCTTCCACCTTTTACAACCCTGCTTTGATCGCTTATTAAAGTTGTAACACCATAGCCATAGTCAACCCGGCTTGCAGAATCACCATCCAAATAATTTATTGCATAAGCGCGCTGGTAATTGCGACGGTCAGCTAAAGTGGAATCACTTTCAGGCACCATTTTAATTCTGCCAAGGCTATCTCTCAAATTACCTTCACCCCCGCTTTTATCAATCTGCATAAATACATTACCACGATAAGGATTTAAATCATCTTCATCAAGATCGGTTGTAGGTCTGTAAACATCAGCAACCCATTCGCTCACATTGCCACTCATATTATAAATTCCAAATCCGTTTGGATAAAATGATGTAACAGATGCCGGAATTGCAGAACGGTCATTCAAGCCACCTGCAGTTCCCATATAATCGCCATTTCCCCGTTTAAAATTTGCAAGCATGGCACCCTGCATAGCACCTTTTTTGGTAGAACGAAGGTTATCATATCCATCATTTTTCCAGGCATAAATCTGTTTGTTGGCAATAAGCTCTTCACCTCTTTTTCTTTCACTTTTTCGTGGCGAAGGATTTTCAACCACTAATCCTAAAGCCGCATATTCCCATTCAGCTTCAGTTGGCAAGCGATAATCAGGAAAAAGAATTCCATCTTCAAAAGAAACCTGTGTTCTCGGTCTGCCCTGCGCATCTTTTAAGGGATTCTTTTTTGGCTTGCCCGGCACACCTTCATACTCACCCATTAAATAAGATCTTGTATTAAAGTTATCCTGACCGCCCCCATTCATTTCCTGTTTAATAAGATTTTTATTTTGATAACCTGTTTGAATTAAAGCCAATTCATTTACCCTGTCGGTACGCCAGATACAGAAGTCATGCGCCTGGCGCCAGGTAACACCAACCACAGGATAATAATTATAAGAAGGATGCCGAAAATAATATTCTACATATGGCTCATTATAAGCTAACTGGCTTCTCCAAACCAGGGTATCAGGTTTTGCACCATCAACAACAGCCTGGTATTGCGGGTCTGAAAATACATTTTCTATCCAGTGAATATATTCGCGATAATGAACATTAGCAACTTCAGTTTTATCAATAAAGAAAGAATTTACTGTTATGCGACGCGGTATATTATTCCAATCGCCCATAACATCTTCCTCGGTAGCACCCATTGTAAAAGTTCCGCCCTGCACAAACACAAGCCCGGGACCAGTTTTTGCATCTTTCGCCCTCGCAACGTAATAACCACCCTGGTTTTTATCATTGTAATGCCAGCCTGTAGCACTGCTGGTGCCGTCTTTCTTTTTCCACGAACTTTTACTGCCCCCCTTATTGCATGAAGTAAATACAGCTAATGCAACTAAGAAATAACCTGAATTTTTAAGAAGCCTAATCATTTATAAAAAATTATCAATTTAGAGAACGATACCGTTATGTAAATATTGTGCAAGTATAGCTTAATAAGTAAATATATTGGCGATTATATTGGCGATTTTTTAAACCGGATAAGCCACTCTTTAAAATTGAATTGTTAACCAGTTGCCACTACATTTGAAAAAAAAATTATTATGGGATTTGATCAGTATCATGAACCAGTACGCGACCTAAGTGAAGAAACGAAAACTTTTGCCCGTATGATTGCTTCTTTGGGAGAAGAAGCCGAAGCAATTAACTGGTATGAGCAACGCATGTCTGTTGAAAAAAATAAAACGGCTAAAGCTATTATGCAGAATGCGCAGAAAGAAGAGTTTAAGCATTTTGGAATGGACCTTGAATTTTTATTGCGCCAAAAGCCGGTTTGGAAAGAAATTTTGCAAGGCATTCTTTTTAAGGAAGGCAATATTGTTGAGCATGGAGAAGATGCTGAAGAAAGTGCAGATTAATCTAATATTTCTTCAATTACTTTTTTCTCTTCCTTGAATGCTACTCTTGGTTTTAATCCAAGCAGGCTGAACATTGCATCATCTTCTTCAAAAGAAGGGTTAGGTGTGGTTAATAATTTGTCGCCTGCAAAGATTGAATTGGCACCTGCCATAAAACATAATGCCTGTTCTGCAACACTCATTGCTGTTCTTCCGGCGCTTAGACGCACCATGCTTTTGGGCATAAGAATTCGCGCCGTTGCAATCATGCGAATCATATCCCAAACATCCACTTTTTCATTATGTTCTAACGGCGTTCCTGCAATAGCAACCAATGCATTAATGGGCACGCTTTCCGGATGCTCCGGCATCGTTGATAATGTATGCAGCATTTTAATCCGGTCTTCGTGTGTTTCGCCTAAACCAATTATGCCGCCGCAACAAACACTTACACCAGCTTTGCGCACATTATCCAATGTCTGTAAACGGTCGTTGTAAGTGCGTGTGGTAATTATTTCAGTATAATATTCTGATGATGTATCAAGGTTATGATTGTATGCATATAATCCTGCTTCTGCTAATTTTTGTGCTTGCGTTTCAGTAAGCATGCCTAATGTGCAACAAACTTCCATTCCCATTTCATTTACGCCTTTTACCATTTCAATCACGCGGTCAAAATCTTTATTATCACGCACTTCACGCCAGGCTGCTCCCATGCAAAAACGCGTACTGCCGGCATCTTTTGCTTTTTGTGCATATTGTAATACTTCTTCTTTTTTCATCAAAGCATGTACATTAACACCGGTATTATATCGTGCAGCCTGGGGGCAATAAGCACAATCTTCTGTACATCCGCCGGTTTTTATGCTTAACAAAGTGCAAACCTGCACCTCAGCCGTATCATTAAATTTTTTATGAATGGACGCTGCTTTGAAAACCAGTTCGAGCAAAGGAGAATTGTAGATGTTATAAATTTCATCAATTGACCAGTTATTTCGAATTGCCGTTTGCATAGAAAAAATTATAAGAGCAAAAATAAGGGTTAAAGACAGAAGGCGGATAAACTGTCAAACCAGAAGTGCTGGTTATGTTATCTGTGTTTAATCAATTGATTAAAAAATTTGTTTAAATCATATGTTTGATTTTAATTTTGCTTTTGAAATAGATAACATTGGCAAAAGAAACAGCAAGCGCATCAACCGAATTAAAAATAAAGCAGGCAGCAAGAAAAATATTTATGCAGAAAGGTTATGCTGCCGCAAGAACGAGAGATATAGCTGAAGCGGCAGGTATAAACCTTGCCTTGCTGAACTATTATTTCCGCAGTAAGGAAAAATTGTTTGATATTATTATGCTCGAAAACCTTCAGCAATTTATTGAAGGCATAAAAGAAATTTTAAACAACAGGCAAACTTCTCTGGAGCAAAAAACAGAAACAATAGTAACGAATTACATCAACCTGCTGACACAACAGCCCGATTTACCCTTATTTGTTTTGCACGAATTAAGAACACACCCGAAAGAAATTATTTCTAAAATTGACAGGGATAAATTTATTCACAGGTCTTATTTTATGCAGCAAATAAAAGATGCTGCAAAAGAGAGAAAGGCTGCATCTATAAACCCGCTCCATTTTTTAATGAATATAATTAGCCTAACAATATTTCCATTTGTTGCGAGTCCGATTATACAAAACATTGGCGGATTAAATCAGCAAGACTTTAATGCACTGATGGAGGAAAGAAAAAAATTAATTCCGAAATGGATAAAAGCAATCATGCAAAAAAAATAATTATCCCGGCAGTTAAAATATTATTCATGAAAAATATAATTCTTTTTTGCGGCACTCTTATTTTTTTAAACGCTTGTAATAACAATAAAAAAGATTTTGATGCTTCCGGCAGTTTTGAAGCAGACGAAGTAATTGTTTCGGCACAACAATCAGGACAGATTTTATCGCTGAATATTCATGAAGGCGATAAACTTTCTGCGAATGAAGAAATCGGCAAAATTGATGTAACCAATCTTCAATTACAACGTGAACAAACAGAAGCAAAAATTAATGCACTGCAGGAAAAACTAAATACATCAGTACCTCAAACCGAATTGGTAGAAAAACAAATTGGTGTACAACAATCGCAGCTTGATTATTTATTGCATGAACAACAGCGCATGCAAAATTTAGTAAATGCCCAGGCTGCCACGCAAAAACAATTAGATGATATTAATGTAAAAGTTGATGAAGCACAAAAACAGCTTGCAGTTCTTCAACAGCAAATTGCTTTAAACAAATCGAATGTGAACACACAAAACAAAACAGTATTGAGCGAAAAAGAACCGTTGCAAAAATCGGTTGCACAAATACAGGATGAGATTAATAAAGGAACAATTATAAACCCGGTAAAAGGCACAGTACTTACACAGTATGCGTATGCAGGAGAAATGACGACCACAGGAAAATCGCTTTACAAAATTGCAAACATTGATACAATTACTTTAAGAGCATACATTACCGGCGCGCAATTGCCAACAATTAAACCCGGGCAAAAAGTACAGGTTAGAACGGATGATGGAAAAGGAAATTTTAAAAATTACAACGGCATTATTTACTGGATATCAGATAAGGCTGAGTTTACACCAAAAACCATCCAGACAAAAGATGAAAGACAAGACCTTGTATATGCAATTAAGATAAGTGTTGTAAACGATGGCTATTTAAAAATTGGTATGTATGGTGAAGTGATTTTTACCCCCAACCCCTAAAGGGGAGTAAGAACATCCAACCATACGGTTCATAATTTTTACATTATATAATGAATACAATCGAAGTAAATAAAATTTCTAAAACTTATAAAACAGATAAGGATGCGGTAAAAGCGCTTGATAATATTTCGTTATCTGTAAATGAAAAAGAAATCTTTGGCTTAATTGGACCTGATGGCGCCGGCAAGACAACTTTATTCCGCATACTTACCACTTTGCTTTTGGCAGATGAAGGTGATGCATCTGTTGATGGCGCCGATGTAAAAAAAGATTACAAAAAAATAAGAGAAAGCGTTGGCTATATGCCGGGCAAATTTTCGTTGTATCAAGACCTTACTGTTGAAGAAAACCTGCATTTTTTTGCAACGATATTTAAAACAACTGTTCAGGAAAATTATGATTTGATAAAAGACATCTACACGCAGATCGAACCTTTTAAAACAAGAAGAGCAGGAAAACTTTCCGGCGGCATGAAACAAAAGTTAGCGCTATGCTGTGCGTTAATTCATAAGCCAACCGTTTTATTTTTAGATGAACCTACCACAGGTGTTGACCCGGTTTCAAGAAAAGAATTTTGGGAAATGCTGAAGAGCCTTCAAAAGCAAGGCATCACTATTATGGTATCAACACCATATATGGATGAAGCGAATTTGTGCGACAGGATTGCTTTTATTCAAACAGGAAAAATATTATCGGTTGATACACCGCAAAACATTATACAAAATTTCAGTAAAAAATTATTTGCTGTAAAAGGCAAAGACATGTATAAAATTTTATTGAAGCTGCGCGATTTTCCTGATGTACAAACAAGTTATGCGTTTGGCGATTATCATCATGTAACATTAAAAAATGATGATGAAAAGGAAAGCGAAATAAAAAAGTATTTAACTACTGAATTGCCGGATGAAGACATAACAGTTAAAACAATTCAGCCGGGTATTGAAGATAGTTTTATGGAGTACCTCAATAAAAGCTAATAGCCAATGGCTGATAGCTGTTAGCCGAATACAAAATAATATGGAAAATAAAGCCATTACAACAGATAAGCTCACAAAAAGATTCGGAGATTTTATTGCTGTGAATGAGATAAGCTTTGAAGTGGATAAAGGAGAAATATTTGGTTTTCTTGGCGCAAACGGTGCAGGTAAAACAACTGCCATGCGCATGCTTATTGGCTTATCAAAACCAACCGCAGGCAAAGCAAGCGTTGCAGGTTTTGATGTGTATCAGCAAACAGAAAAAATAAAAAAAAGTATTGGTTATATGAGCCAGAAATTTTCTTTGTATGAAGATCTTTCTGTGCAGGAAAATATTGATTTATTCGGCAGCATTTATGGCTTGCAAAAAAATATATTGAAGCAAAAATCGCAGCAGTTACTTTCTAATCTTAAGCTTGAAGATGACAAAAATAAATTAGTACAATCATTGCCTTTAGGATGGAAGCAGAAGCTTGCGTTTTCAATTGCTATCATTCATAATCCGCAAATTGTTTTTTTAGATGAACCCACCGGTGGTGTTGACCCGATAACGCGCAGGCAATTCTGGGATATGATATATGCAGCTTCCGCAAACGGCATTACCATTTTTGTTACTACGCATTATATGGATGAAGCTGAATATTGTAACCGTGTTTCAATAATGGTGGATGGAAAAATAGAAGCGCTTGACAGTCCGAATAATCTTAAGAAAAAGTTTGAAGCAAAAAGTATGGATGAAGTGTTTCAGCAGTTGGCGAGGAAAGCGAAGAGAGCCGATGGCTGATGGCTATTGGCTTATAGCTTATAATATTTTCACATTAAAAATAAACGAATGAAAAATTATAGAGAACTCAAAGTTTGGCAAATGAGTATCGAAGTTGTAAAGCAAACATTCACGATTTCTAAATTGCTGCCCCAACAGGAAAAATTTGGAACGATATCACAAATGACAAGAGCGGCAATATCAATTGCTGCAAACATTGCTGAAGGAAGCAGCAGAAGCAGTGATAAAGAATATGCCCGTTTCCTGCAAATTTCTTTAGGTTCTGCGTTTGAGTTGCAGACATATTTTATTATAGCCAAAGAAATGCTTTGGGTTAAGCCATCAGAAATTGCACAAGCAGAAAATTTGCTGGAGCAGGAAATTAAAATGATACAAGCTTTTATTAAAAAACTAATCAATGGCTAATAGCCATTGGCTAAAAGCTACCAGCTAAAAATGAAGCAGTTTAAAGAATTTGTACGAAAAGAATTTTATCATATTCTAAGAGACAGGCGTTCTTTATTGCTGTTGCTTGCAATGCCAATAGTGCTGATGATTATTTTCGGGTTTGCTATTTCAAACGAAATAAAAAATAATAGTCTTGCTGTTTATGATATGGCAAAAGACCAGGCTTCGCAAAAAATAATCGAGGCATTTAAGGCAAGCAAATATTTTAATATCTCTTACAATATTTATAGTGAAGATGAAATTGAAAAAATGTTCCGGCAAAATAAAGCAGCGCTTGTAATTGTTATTCCATCTCAATTTAACAGCAACTTAATTGCAACCAATAAAGCTGCTATTCAAATTATTGCAGATGCTTCTGATCCCAACACTGCAACAAGTCTTATAAATTATGCAACATCAATTATAACAGAATATCAAAGCAGTTTAAATCAGCAGGCAAATATTCCTTATCAAATACAAACCGAAACAAGAATGCTGTATAACCCTGAATTAAAAAGCGCTTACACTTTTGTACCCGGTGTTATGGGTTTGATATTAATGTTAATCTCTGCAATGATGACATCTGTTGCCATTGTGCGTGAAAAAGAATTGGGCACAATGGAAGTATTATTGGTATCGCCATTAAACCCTGTGCTTATTGTAATTGCAAAGGCAATACCTTATTTTCTTATCGGTGTAATTAATGTGCTTACCATAATTGCGCTGTCTGTGTTTGCAATGGGTTTACCGGTTGAAGGAAACTTTTTTTTATTGCTGGCTGAAAGCATGTTGTTTATTATTTCATGCTTGTCGCTGGGTTTGCTTATTTCAACAATGGCGCAATCGCAGCAGGTTGCATTATTAATTTCATTGCTGGTATTAATGTTACCCACCATGCTGTTATCTGGTTTTATATTTCCCGTTGAAAATATGCCGAAAGTTTTGCAATGGATTTCGAATATCGTTCCGGCAACCTGGTATATATTAATGATAAAAGCAATCATGTTAAAAGGCTTAGGGTTCGCATCTGTATGGAAAGAAAATTTAGTATTAATTGGTATGACGATATTTTTTTTAGCGGTAAGTATTAAACGGTTTAATATAAGGCTGGACTAAAGACGCTGTATAATGGAAATAACTTAAAAATATTGCACGTTAAACATGCAATAAATAAGCACGTCACCTCGAGGTTAGGAGAGGTCTCTTAAATTTTTTGCAGTATAAGTTTTATGAGATGTCTCCTACCGTCGACATGACGAAATCCTTCGGTTGAATAACACAATGAATTTTATCATGAAAATTTTAAAGGTTTTATTACGAAAAGAATTTCTGCAAATATTCCGCAGCAGGTTTATACTGATAATTATGTTTATGATGCCAACTGTTCAATTACTGATTTTACCATTGGCAGCAACGTATGAAATGAAAAATATTTCGCTAAGCGTAATAGATAATGACCACAGCACATATGCACAACAACTCATTAATAAATTTACAGCATCCGGTTACTTTAAACTAACTGATTATTCCGCTTCGTACAAAGAAGCACTTCACCAGGTTGAAAAAAATAATGCCGATATCATTTTACAAATACCTGCCAATTTTGAGAAAACATTAATCAGGGAAAACAAAGCATCGCTATCATTAAATGTAAATGCAATCAATGGCAGCACGGCAGGTTTGGCTGCATCTTATGCCGGCATCATTATAAAAAATTTTAATGCAGAAATAAGAGAAAAAATATTGCAAACACCTGCTGCCAATATGCAACCCGTAATAGATATTACTTATTCAAACTGGTACAATCCCGATTTGAATTATAAAAAGTTTATGGTGCCGGGAATTTTGGTGATGCTGTTATCACTGGTGGGTGGTTTTCTTGCAGCCCTAAATATTGTGAGTGAAAAAGAGAAGGGAACGATAGAACAGATTAATGTAACGCCGGTTAAAAAAACCACGTTCATCATTTCTAAAATAATTCCATTCTGGATAATTGGAATGATAATATTTACGGTGGGTTTAATTATTTGCAAACTGGTTTATAACATCACACCTGTTGGCAGTTATATAACACTGTATGCATTTGCTGCGATATATATGCTTGCATTTTTAGGGTTTGGTTTACTTATTTCTACATACTCTGATAACCAGCGGCAGGCAATGTTTGTGGCTTTCTTTTTTATGCTGATTTTTATTTTACTGAGCGGAGAATTTACACCCATAACCAGTATGCCGCAATGGGCGCAGGTGGTAGCAAAACTCAATCCGCTATCTTATTTTGTAGCTGTAATGCGTTTGGTTATGCTGAAAGGCAGCAGCTTTACAGATGTATCATCTTACTTTCTTACTATCTGTGGTTTTGGTGCTTTATTTAATACCTGGGCAATTTTAAATTACCGGAAAACAAGTGGTTAAATTTGGTGAAAATTTTATTTAACTGCAACATACAAGACAGCTTAGAGATAAAGTTGTTGAAATCTTTGTTCCGGCTGATGCATAAATGACGGCAGACATATTTCTGAAGACTTGAAAAATATATTGCCGTTCCGGCGCAAACCTTCAACAAGAGATATTCAGCAGAAGAAAATGGTTAATTTAATATAATAACTTTTATAATTTCATTGGTGTTATTATTCTTCAAATAATATTCACCCGCCGAAAATTGTGACAGTTTTATGTTCCCTGTTTTATTAATGTTTTTTGTAAGCAAGGTTTTCCCTGATTGATCGAGTAATGAAAAAGAGGCGTTGCTCCCTGTTCTTACATACATAACATCTGTTGCAGGATTTGGATATACAGAAAGTAAATTTTTTGTCAACGCATCATTTATACTAACTGCATTAGATAAAGTTGGTGCAGTGTAAGTTACAGTATCGCTGGACAGTGTGAGATTAGTGGCAATCTTATTAGTGACCCTTACATAATAATTACCACTTTCAAACGGGTAAAAAACCGAATCGCCTGCAAAATTATAAGCGCCGGGTTCACCAACCTTATGCCAATGGTATTTATTATTGCTTAAAGTGCCGCCTGCTGAAACTGATAGGCTGTTATTGCTTAAATGAACAGCAATAATTTTTTGGTGACTATATTTTGCCCAGGGTAATTCCTGAGCAATTAACTCCATACCATCAAACTTAAACCGGTTATAAGAGAGGTTTAATGAATCTATCAATGCAGATGCAAGTGAAGAAGGCACAGCACCGCTTAAATGATTGTTAGATAAATTCAAAGAAATTTTTTCGCTTTGCGTGTTATTCAATCTGAGATTACCAAGTTCAGTTGGAATCTTTCCGCTTAACTGATTGTTTGATAAATTTAAAGAGGCAGTAGCAGAGTATGTAGTTAATACAAGATTGCCAAGTTCGGCTGGGATCTTTCCGCTTAATTGATTGTTTGATAAATTCAAAGAAACATCCTGCCAGTATGTACTTAATTGTAAATTACCAAGTTCAGGTGGAATGCTTCCGCT
>JAICKT010000414.1 GCA_025927795.1 Parafilimonas sp.
AATTACTTTACAAGCGAAACAGTGAAAGCTTTTAGGTTACACGGACATTATTTCATTGCTCAATGTACTCTGTGATGTTTTTAACTCTAGTTCAATCTTGTCATTCTTGCTATACATTTTATTAAGTGTTTTAGATTGTAAAGAATCAAGTTTTCGCAAAAATGATGGCAGCGTTATTTCTTTCATATTTATATAACCGCATGCTTTCATTATTTCCATTGTGCTCCTGATTATTTTATTGTTTGATTTTTTTATAAACACCTTCGATGACGCATCAGTTTGCATGTTATCTGCTGTTGCAAAATTTTTCATTCTAAGCGCATCGGCGCCCAATGCATGTAATTTTAGTACATCAAATGCAGTAGTAACCGGCGATACCGCAATAATTTTAATCTCGTTTTCTAATCCATACATCTCTAATGTTTTTGAAACAAATAACAAAGCTTCGTATAAAGGCAACGCTGTGTTTTGTGCATTTTGTAATGAATTATTTTCGTTAGTATAATCTTCTACGGCAATGTAATCTGGCAAGATGCCCGTTTTGCGAAACGCATAACATATTTCATGAAATTCTTTTTTATCTGTAATGCATAGCCTGATGCCAACCGGCTTTTTACCGGAAAGTTCTCTTAAAGAATCTAAAAATATTGCCATGCCTTCAGCGCTGCTAAACGCCGTGTGTTTGCGGATGGATTTATTATTAACAACTGTCTTTGAATAAGCATCTTTTTTTGTATCAAATTTATTTCCTGCAACAGGCTGCGTTAATTTTAGCTCAATCATTTTCACGAATGGCTGCGCCGCATTTATGCTAAACAACTCAGAATTAAAATTAAAATTTTCATTTCTGCAGCCGGGATAGCCAGGCGCTATTTGCCATATTACATCATTCTTAAATTCATTATCGTGATGAATATTTTCAGATGCCTGAGCAAAATTATTTTTTCCCGGTGAACCAATTTTTTTGAATGATGCATCCATACTTTCATTTGAATAAACTGCTTCATTACAAAATATACTGGAGAGATAAGGCTGTTCGCAATAACTGTTTCCAAATAAAACCGTTAAGCCTTTGTCTTTATTTATTTCCGAAAAAGATAAAGAATTATCATCGCCTGTCTCAGTTTTATACACGGGTTTATGCCTTTTTTTCATAACGAAATAGAAAGCAAAAACCAGTATTGGAATGGATAATATCAGCAACCAATACATTTCCGGTTTGTTAACGGAAGCGAACTTTATTATTAATACATTTATCAGTGCAGCGGCTAACAACACAATTGCACGTAAAATGTTCTCTTTATTTTTAAACATTGATGCGATTTAAATTTGAACCAATGCAGGCGCTTGCCTTGCAGCAATCAACTTGCTTTTATTTCTTCTTAAAATTTTCTGTAAAACATCCACAGCCTGTGAAACCGATTTACCATATCCTTCGCTGCTCTTTTTTACAAAATGGTCATAGCCGGGTACCTCCAACCTTATTTCGCATAATTTATTTTTAGGGGTTCTGCCTGCCTCTTTTCGCAGCATTACATTTGCACGAATAATGTTATCAGATTGCGTAAATAATTTTTTTACTTTTTCTCTTACGAATGTCTCCAGTCCTGTACGTACTTTAAAATCTGCTGATTTAATAATGATGTTCATAAAATTTATTTATAATGAAACAATATTTTAATCGTGAAGCCTTCAATCATTTGGTTTGAATTCAAGTAACTGATGACAGAAAGTTTAATAACTGCATGGTTTTAATCTTTCGTCAAAATTGAATGGCAGGTATTAAAAAGAGATTAAGACTAAATTAGAAAGCAATTAAATTATTTACGCCGCACATTTTCGGCAATGGGAAGTTGAATTAAAACCGTAGTGCCTTTGCCAACAACAGAATTAACCTTTATTTGACCTTTGTGTAATTTAATTATGCGATATACTAACGGCAAGCCTACACCAAAACCTGTAATTGATTTGCTGTCTTCGCTGCGGTAAAATGGTTGAAAAATATTCTTCAAATCATTTTCAGCAATTCCTTTTCCATCATCATCAATAGAGATAAAAATTTCTTTTGGCTGAACGGTTAATTTTATTTTTGCATGATGGTCGGGTGAATATTTACACGAATTGGATACAACATTTTTTATGGCTGTAAACAACAGCTCAGAATTGCCAAACACCAATAATCTTTCTTCATTTTCCGGCAACTGTTCAAACTCAAGTTTTACAGAATATTCTTTATTGATTTTTGTAATTTCTCCAGGCAACTGCATTAGTATTTCATCAATTCTTACTGAATTGATTTCAATTCCTCCTTTAATACCCGGTAATGTTGCAAACTGCAATAATGTTTGTGTAAGCTTGCTTAAATTTTGCACGTCCTGGTAAACAGATTGCATCACACCCTGGTACTCTTTTGCCTCTCTGTTTCTCTGCAGTGAAACTTCCAGCTGGCTTGAAATGGAAGTGAGCGGCGTTGACAATTCGTGCGATGCCGAAGAAATAAAACGCCGTTGCAGTTCAAAACTTTGCTGCAAACGGTTTATAAGTTCATTTAAAGTTTCAATAAGGTAATTCCATTCATCCTTTACATTTCCCGATTTTATCCGGTGCTCTAAATTTTGTGCAGAAATATCATTTACTTCATCCGCAATTTTTTTAATTGGGTTTAATAATATTTTCGAGAAAAAATATCCTGATGTTAATGCAATCAAATTACCGCAGATAAAAGTTATGAGCAAAATAATTTTAAGATGATTTAAATTTCGCTTGCCCTCTTTATCAAATGCGGCAGCAATAATAACCGGGCGGCTGCTATTCTTAATATCATAACAGGCAATAGCTTCCCTGTTTCCCGCATTAAAAAAATACTTCTTATCTGTTCGTGCTTTATTCAATATGTCATCGGTTACATGTAAAGTATCATTTGGCAAATCGCTATTGGCATATATTCTTTCATTATGAGAATTATATACCTGCACGGTTTTGTTTTCCATTGGTATTATTGTGATAGAATCAATTTTTTTCATCAGCGTGGGACTAAAAGTTGCAGGGTCATTCAGTATATTGGCTGTAGTTAAAGCACGATTGGTTAAATGCGCTTTAATATTTTCTAACCTGCTGTTGTAAAAAAAATAATAAATAAAACCACAGAGTATTCCAAGCAATACACACGTGATAAGTGTAAACAATAAAGTTATTTTTATTCTTACATGCATCAGTGGTCTTTTAAAATGTATCCCATGCCAACGTGCGTTTGAATTAATTTATGTTCAAAATTTTTATCCACTTTGTTGCGCAGGTAACTTATATAAACATCAATTACATTAGTGTTCGTTTCAAAATCAACATCCCACACATTAATAGCAATATCCACTCTTGATACCAGCCTGTTTTTATTGCGCAGCAAATATTCAAGCAACTGAAATTCTTTCGCAGTAAGATTAATTATTGTGCCGTTTCTTTTTACTTCTTTACTATCGAGATTCATTTCAAGGTCAGATGCTTTTAAAATATTTCCAACGGGTAAACTTTGGTTCATGGTGCGCTTAAGCAACGCTCTTATTTTCAAGAGCAATTCTTTAAATTCAAATGGCTTAACCATATAATCGTCGGCGCCGGATTCGTAGCCTTCAATCTTATCGTTTAAAGCGCTCATAGAAGTGAGCATGAGAACAGGTATATGCTGATTTTGAGAACGGATAGCCTTACACAAATCGTAGCCATTCATCCCCGGAAGATTTATATCAAGAATAACAAGGTCGAAATCATTAGCACAAAATAAATGATAGCCTAATTTTCCATCATAAGCAACTTCAACGTTAAAGCCAATTTCATCAAGCCCAAATTTTAGCGTATCGGCAATTTTTTTTTCGTCTTCAACAATT
>JAICKT010000631.1 GCA_025927795.1 Parafilimonas sp.
GTGGCATTGTGTGCAAATCCTAATGATGAACGTTATGCAAATTTGAAAGGAAAAAAAGTTATTGTTCCATTAATTAATAAAGAAGTTCCTGTAATTTTTGATGACTATGTTGATAAAGATTTTGGAACAGGTATTTTAAAAATTACTCCTGCGCACGACATTAATGATTTTAATATCGGGCTTAAACATAATCTTCCCGTAGTGGATACTTTAAACGAAGATGGAACGCTGAGTAAAGCTGCGCAAATTTATGTTGGTGAAGATCGTTTTGTTGCAAGAAAAAAAATTGTAGAAGAATTAAAACAAAAAGGTTTATTGGTAAAAGAAGAAGAATATATTACAAGGCTTGGATATAGCCAGCGCACCAATGCAGTGGCCGAGCCAAAAATTTCCACACAATGGTTTATAAAGATGAGAGAGCTTGCCCGGCCTGCATTACAAACGGTTACTTCCGGTGAAGTAAAAATTCATCCGGGTGAAAAATTTAATGCCACCTATAAATATTGGCTGGAAAATGTAAAGGATTGGTGCATCAGCCGGCAGCTTTGGTGGGGCCAACAAATTCCTGCGTGGTACGATGAAGATGGAAATGTATTTGTGGCGGAAACAAATGAAGAAGCGAAAAAATTGGCAACAGGCAATAAGCAATTGACAAGAGATGAAGATGTTCTTGATACATGGTTTTCTTCGTGGCTGTGGCCGATTGAAGTTTTCAAAGGAATTACGGAACCAAATAATAAAGACATTAATTATTATTATCCAACATCAGTGCTGGTTACCGGTCAGGATATTATTTTTTTCTGGGTAGCAAGAATGATTATGGCAGGCATGGAATACATGCATGAAAAACCTTTCAGCGATGTGTATTTCACCGGAATGGTGCGAGATAAACAAGGCAGAAAGATGAGTAAGCAACTTGGCAACAGTCCTGATCTTTTACATTTAATTCATGAATATGGAGCCGATGCCGTGCGCTTTGGAATTATGATCTCATCGCCGGCGGGAAACGATTTATTGTTTGATGAAAATTCTTTGGAACAGGGAAAATATTTTAATAATAAACTTTGGAACGCAATGAAGCTGGTGAAAATGTGGGGAGAAAAGTTAGAAGTTACAAGTTACCAGTTGCAGGATACAAGCGGCTTTGCAGTTAATTGGTTTGAAAACCGATTGAACGAAGTGAGAACTACTGTTGATAATTTAATGAATCAATTCCAGTTAAGTGAAGCGTTGAAAATAATTTATTCATTGATATGGGACGATTTTTGCAGTTGGTATCTTGAATGGATAAAACCGCCGTTTGAAGAAAAAATTTCTGAAAATATTTATTCAAAAACAATTTCTTTTTTTGATGAGCTGGTGCAATTGCTCCATCCGTTTATGCCATTTATTACAGAAGAAATTTATCATCTTTTAAAAGAAAGAAATGATGATCTTATTGTAAAACAATTTTCAAAAGCAAAAGAATTTAATTCCGAAATTTTACAACAGGGAAATACGCTAAAAGAAATAATAACTGCCATACGCGATGCAAGACACAAACACAACATCAGGCAAAAAGAAATCATAAAATTACATATTGAAACTGCTGATGAAAAACAATATGAACCGATAAAAAATATTCTTGCACGGCAGACAAATGCAGGCAGCATCAGCTTTTCAACAACTCCTGCAAATTCTTTTATCAGCATTGTATCGGGTAAAGAAAAAATTTTAATTGAAA
>JAICKT010000146.1 GCA_025927795.1 Parafilimonas sp.
TGATATGTTTAAAGAAGAAGACGATAAAGTAATTAAATAATCACCATAAATTCTTAAAACTTACTAACCACAAAAATTCAATGTTATGATACATTTTGATTTGCCTAAACAAAAATCATCAATCATGAAAGTGCTTGGTGTTGGCGGCGGTGGCAGCAATGCCGTTAATTATATGTACGCTGACAATATTGAAGGCACCGACTTTATTATATGTAATACAGATGCAAAAGCATTAGAACAAAGTCCTGTTGCAAATAAGGTGCAACTTGGTCCACACTTAACACAAGGGCTTGGTGCAGGTGCCGACCCTGAAGTAGGTAAACATGCAACGGAAGAAAGTCTCGAAGAAATCCGCCGCATTCTTGAAGTGAATACAAAGATGGCTTTTATATGTGCAGGCATGGGCGGCGGCACCGGAACGGGTGGTGCGCCGATTATTGCACAGGTTTGTCGTGAAATGAATATTCTTACTGTTGGTATTGTTACAACGCCGTTTGGTTTTGAAGGTCCGCGCCGATTGTTACAGGCAGAAGAAGGTATAAAAAGATTGCAGCCTTATGTTGATACGCTGCTTATCATAAGCAACGATAAACTGCGCATGCAATATGGAAATTTAAAAATGAAAGAAGCATTTAGCAAAGCAGATAATGTGTTAGCAACTGCAGCTAAATGTATCACCGATATTATTAACAGCCGTGGCCATATTATTGTTGACTTTGCGGATGTATGCACTGTAATGAAGAACGGTGGTGTTGCCATTCTTGGGAGCGCTGCTGTTGAAGGTGAAAGCCGTGCGCAGCGTGCAATTGAAGAAGCATTGAATTCTCCTTTGCTGAATGATAACGATATTAAAGGTGCAAAATGGATATTGATAAACATCAATAGTGCAGAAGGAGATTTTGAATGTACGATGGATGAACTCGAAATCATCAATAGTTATTTACGCATGCAGGCTGGTGAAAAAACAGATGTTATTGTTGGTATGGGTTACGATGCATCACTCGAAAGAAAAATTGGTATTACATTAATTGCAACAGGTTTTGAACAAAGAGATCCTGTAGCTGCGTTGCACCAGGAAACAATGCCTGCAAAGAAAATGGAAAAGGTAAAAGAAGAAAAAATAGTAATGACCTTATGAGTTGATGGTGAAGAAAAGAAAATGTATAACCAGCAGCCTTTGCCGTTTGTTGAAAAGAAAGATGAATATGCACCCACATTAAAAAATGCCGTTGAAGATTTTACACCTGAGCCATTAGGGTTTACTTCTGAAATTAGTATGGCTGAACAAAAATCAGAACCTATAGTTTTTGATTTGCAAATCCCTGAAATTAAAGGCGAGGAAAAATTAGCGGAAGTAAAAGCGCCTGACATAAAAGAAGAAGAGGAATTACCTGTTCTTAATATTTTGTACGAAGAAAAAATTGTTGAAGAAAAAAATGTGAAGCCTTCTTTTTTAAACAAACCTTCCACTATTTATGCAGAGGAAAATGAAGCACCTGTTGTACAAATAAAAAAAGAAGAGGTAAAAAAAGAACAGCCTAAGGTTTTGTTTGAAGAAGAACCAATGGAATTTGAATTGGTGATGAAAGACGAGGTTGAAGCAAAACCGGCGCCTGCAGCAGTTTTTAATTTACCAATGAATGATGAGGAAGAAGAACAAAAGCGCCGCGCTGAAGAACGCATTCATAAACTGCGCAATCTTTCTTATAACATGAATACAATGGATGCGGGCGGTGAATTCGAAAACGTGCCTGCTTATGTACGAAGAAATCTTGAGTTGTTTGGCAATAATAAACTTACAACAGTTGAAGATTTTTATAGCAAGACAGTAGTAAAAAAAGATGAGAATAATCAAACACAAATATCTACTATCAACACATTTTTAGATGGTAAAAAGCCTGATTAGCGATTGCATGGCATAGTGGTTTTAGTTGTATCCCTCCTGATTTTTCTGGAGGGATTTTTTATTTCAATTTTTTTTGCTGATGTTTAGTTGTTTAGCATTTAATGCCTTGTTGAATTAAATTCATAAACTTATATTGATGGTATTGCAATAATATAATTTTTTAAGATGGGCACAACTGCAAAAGACTTAGCTCTTAGATGTTAATTTATATTCAAGCACAACTTTGAATAGTAAAGATAAAAACCGTGAATACATATTTACACTTCGGCTATCTTTATTAAAGCATAATCAAACTTTAACATGAAAAAGTTTTTAACAATAATAATTTTTATTGCTTTAGTCCAAACATCTTTTGCTCAGCAAGACTCTATCACACAATACAAATTAACCAATGTAATGATACCTATGCGCGATGGTATTAAACTCTATACGGTATTGCTGGCGCCTGTTAATTTCAATCATTCTGTTCCAATTTTAATGGAACGCACGCCCTACGGCGCAAGTTTATTCGGTAATAATGATACTACAATTGATGTATCGTTACTGCATGGCTGGCAATTTTATAACATGGCAAAAGAGGGCTACATTTTTGTGTTCCAGGATATACGTGGTAAGTTTAAAAGTGAAGGTACAATGCAGATTCATCAGCCATTAATTCATGAAACACAAAAAGGCGCAATAGATGAAAGTACTGATACCTATGATGCTGTTGACTGGCTTGTAAAAAATGTTCCCAATAATAATGGCAAAGCAGGCATTGTTGGTATTTCTTATCCAGGCTGGCTTGCATTGGTTGGCGCAGTCGATCCGCATCCTGCATTAAGAGCAGCCTCGGAACAAGCTTGTATGAGCGATCTTTTTTTGGGTGACGATTTTCATCATAACGGTGCATTTCGCTTAAGTTATGGAATGGAATATACATACGGTGTAGAGCATGATAAAAGCACTTATTCATTGTATAATTTTCCGCAGTTTGATACTTATAACTGGTATCTTAAATTAGGTTCATTAAAGAATGTGAATGAAAAATATTTTCACAACACAATCCCTACATGGAACAATTTTGTTGCGCATCCAAGCTATGATACTTTCTGGCAAAAAAATTCTACCTTAAGCTATATTCAATATCCGCAAATACCAATGATGCATGTTGGTGGTTATTATGATCAGGAAGATCTAAATGGTCCGCAGTTAATGTACGCTCATGAAGAATTAAAAGATAGTTTCAATCGGAATTACATTGTATTAGGCCCATGGAATCATGGGCAATGGGCAGACAGAAGTGCCGATAGTCTTGGCAAAATAAGTTTTGGAAGTGCAACGGCAGTTTATTTCCAGGCTTTACAAAAAAAATGGTTTGATTACTGGCTGAAAGGAATTGGAAATGGCAAATTTGATGAAGCAACTTGTTTTCAAACAGGCACTAATCAATGGAAAACATATACAGCATGGCCGCCTAAAGAAGCAGCAATAAAAAGTTTATACGTGAATGCAAACAATACTTGTTCATTCAAAAAATCAAATACTGCTGATGGAAAAATCAGTTATGTGAGTGATCCTATGCATCCGGTTCCTTATCGTAGTTTACCTATTGAAGCAACGTATGGTGAAGGCAGCCACTGGTATTCGTGGCATGCAGAAGATCAGCGTTTTGTAACTACACGGCCCGATGTTGTAAGTTTCACAAGTGATTCAATAACAAACAACATAACAGTTACCGGAAAAATTACTGCACACATTTTTGCATCAACAACAGGTTCAGATGCAGACTGGATTGTAAAGTTGATTGATGTTTATCCTGATAAGGATACTTCAAATTTATTAATGAGCGATTATCAATTGCCTGTTGCCATGGAAGTTTTTCGCGGAAGGTTTAGAAAAAGTTTTTCGAATCCTGAACCATTAATTCCAAATAAACCGGAAGAATTTACGATTGATCTACATGACATTAATCATGTGTTTTTAAAAGGTCACAAAATGATGATACAAATTCAAAGCACATGGTTTCCCGTTATTGACCGTAATCCACAGAAATATGTACCTAACATTTTCGAAGCGAAAGAGAGTGATTTCACTAAAGCAACACAAACAATTTATTTCAGTGCACAATATCCAACAAGAATTGATTTGCCCTTGATGGATGAATGATGAACCGAAAAGGATGTTCATGCTTAAAATTTTGCTATTGGCGTGACGTTTGAAAATCGCCTGACCGCGTTTAGTATATTCACAATTTATTGTAATGAAGTCTGCATTGTAATATGCAAACGGTTTCTTTCAACTTTTAAGTAATCAAACTAAATAATTTCAATTTATCTTCATCTGCATAATGGAGAAAAATAATTTCATTGATTATATAAGAATTTTTTGTCGCAGTGGGCACGGCGGTGCGGGCAGTAAACATTTTATGCGCACTAAGTTTAATCCAAAAGCCGGTCCTGATGGTGGCAATGGCGGGAGAGGAGGTCATATAATTTTACGCGGCAATAAACAATTATGGACGTTGCTTCATCTTCGTTATTATAAAAATGTAATTGCGGAAAATGGTGAAGGTGGAAATAAAAATAATCGCACAGGCGCAGATGGAAATGATATTATAATTGAAGTGCCGCTTGGCACAATTGCACGTGATGAAGAAACCAACAAACAGGAAGCAGAAATTTTAGAAGATGGGCAGGAAATTATTTGGTTGCATGGTGGAAGAGGTGGTTTGGGAAATGCAAATTTTGCTACAGCTACAAACCAGGCGCCCGAGTATGCGCAACCAGGTGAAGAAGGAATTGAAGGTTGGAAAACGCTTGAATTAAAAGTGCTGGCTGATGTTGGATTGGTTGGTTTTCCAAATGCAGGTAAATCAACTTTGCTTTCTGTACTGAGTGCTGCAAAACCAAAAATTGCTGATTATGCATTTACTACACTCACACCTCAGCTTGGTATTGTTGAATATAGAGATGGAAAATCTTTTTGCATTGCAGATTTACCTGGTATTATTGAAGGCGCTGCTGAAGGCAAAGGTTTAGGACATCGTTTTTTGCGGCATATTGAACGCAATGCTGTTTTGCTTTTTCTTATTCCCGCCGACAGCGAAAATCATAAAAAAGAATTTGAAATTTTATTGAACGAATTAAAGGAATATAATCCTGAAATGCTTCAAAAAGAATTTATCATCGCTATAAGCAAAGCAGATATGCTGGATGATGAATTAAAGAACTCCATCAAACAAGAGTTGCCAAAAAATATTCCGAATATTTTTATTTCTTCGATAACACATGCAGGTTTAACAGAGCTAAAAGATTTATTGTGGAATTCAATTAATACCAAACCTATTGGTGATAACAGAGCAAGGCAATATTAATTTTTTATTAAAGGTTACTTTTTTTTGATAAAAGTATAAATGTGTAAAAAATACACTTTATATTTGCTCAACCTTAAATGAAGTATACTTCAAAGCCCTAAGCAACTATTGCTTTCCTTAATGATTGTTAGCCGGCGATTGTTTACTAATGTGATAATTTTTTAATTAAACAATTATTATGAAACAATCATTTTTAAAATTCGCAGGCAAAAAATTTATAACTGCAGCTTTTATTTCAGCGTCAATTCTCTTTACATCTTTTAGTGTTAAAGCCGCAACGGGTAATCATTCAATTATCGAAATACTTTCGAATGATAAACCAAGTATTCAGTTTACAGGCAGCACTTCTGATGCATTGTTATTTAAAGTACATATTGGTAATGATAAAGCTGATAACTTTACTTTAACAATAAAAAATGATGATGGTACTGTATTATTTTCAAAATCTTTTAATGATGTAAATTTTGATAAACAAATTAAAATCTTAAAAGACGATGATAATAGCAGTCGTTATTATTTTACAGTTGCTTCACCAAATAAAGATCTCGAAGAAACTTATGTAGTAAGCTCTTCAGTTCGCGTGGTAAATGATGTAACTGTAAACAGATTATAATTTTTAAATAATTTTTTCATTTTGTTGAAGCTCCTTGTTATAGGAGCTTTTTTTATAATCATTCTAACAATTATCATTATGTCTTTCCCTTACTATTTTTTACCTTTGCACTCCTACAATAAATTAAGTTTTTCTTAGTTTAAAGATATATATCCTATTAATCGAAAGAAAAATCATAACCTGATGAAAAAATTATTATTAATAAGTTCCGTATCTATTTGTGTGCTTACCTCAATCATTGCTGCCACGAAACCGCATTCTGATTTAGGAGTAACAACTGTTAAACATGAAGCTTTTTTAACAGGCACAGATAATTCACCTGAAGTAAATTATTGGATTGATTCTTTATATACAGGTATGAATTTATCGGCTGCCGGCTTAACCCGAACTGCATTTTTTGATGCATGTAAAGGTTATGAATACCTTCTTTCTCAAAATGTAATACAGAAGCCGGGGCTTTTAACCATTTGCGATTATTCCCAAAGCAGCAGCAAAAAAAGATTATATGTTTTAGATTTAAATGCAGGGAAAGTGCTATTTAATACCTATGTTTCTCATGGCAGAAAATCAGGCAATGATTATGCTACCAGTTTTTCTAACAGGGAAGATTCTTATAAAAGTTCTTTGGGATTTCTTGTTACGGCAGAAACTTATATAGGTGATAATGGCTATAGCATGCGGCTTGATGGCATTGAAAAAGGGTTTAACGATAATGTTAGAAACCGAGCTATTGTAATGCATGGCAGTAATTATGTAAATGGTGAGCGCGCTTCAAGCAAAATAATGATGGGGCGCAGCTTTGGCTGTCCTGCAGTACCCGCTGCACAGGTAAAAAGTATTATTGATTGCATAAAGGGCGGCAGTTGTATTTTTAATTTTTATCCTGATAAAACATATACAAAAAATTCTAAGATTCTTAACGCCTCATTTGTTTGGCCTGTTGCTCAATCAATGCAGCTTGCGTCTGTGAAATTTCCGGATTCATTAATAAATACAGATACAGGTATCACTCTTAATTAATGTGAGTTTTTTCAGTTTTTTCCTATACTTTTGCCGACTTATAAAAAGAAGAATAAATCTGGATGCTTTTAAATTAAATTGAGATGTCTTATTTAACTACTGAAAAAAAATCAAATATTTTTACTGAATTTGGCGGCAGCGCCACTAATACGGGCTCTGTTGAAGCACAGATTGCTATGCTTACAGAACGTATTACAAGTATTTCAAAACACCTGCAGAGCAATAAAAAAGATTTTGACACACACAGTGGTCTTATGCACATGGTGGGTCAGCGTAAACGTTTGCTTACGTATCTGCAAAAACACAACCTTCAGGGTTACCGTGCATTAATTGAAAAACTTGGTTTAAGAAAATAAGTATAAATAAAATAGATCTCAACTGAAATAAGGTTGGGATTATTTTTTTAGCTTATAAGTGATCAATTCATTTAAGGTTCGATTAGTCTCTCCTGCAATTTAAAGTCTGCATTTTTTCTTCGGAATTTTTAATTTCTAATTCGATTTATTTATGTTATCACAACCAATACAAGTAAGTTTTAAATTACCTGATGGTCAGGAAGTGTTTATTGAAACAGGAAGGCTTGCCCGCCAAGCTGATGGCGCTGTTACCGTAAGGCAGGGTAATTCTATCATTCTTGCTACAGTTGTTGCAGCCAAAGAGCCAAAAGAAGGGCAAAGCTTTTTTCCTTTAAGTGTAGATTATAATGAAAAGTTTGCTTCTGCCGGCAGAATACCGGGTTCATTTTTTAAGAGAGAAGGCCGATTGAATGATTATGAAATATTAACCAGTCGTTTAATAGATCGTGCTTTACGCCCACTATTTCCTGAAGATTATTTATGCGAAGTACAGGTACTTGTTACACTCATTTCTTCTGATGCTGAAATTATGCCTGACTCACTTGCTTGTTTAGCCGCAAGTGCAGCATTAGCTGTTTCAGATGTTCCAATTAAAGAAATTATTTCTGAAGTTAGAGTTGCAAGAATTGATGGCGAAATGGTTATTAATCCACTGCGTTCACAACTTGCGAAGGCAGATATGGATTTTATGATTGGCGCTACTGAAAAAAACCTGATGATGGTTGAAGGCGAAAGTGCAGAATGCAGTGAAGAAGATTTGATTAATGCTTTACAGGCAGCACATGATGCAATTCGCATACAAATAAAAGCACAACAGGAATTGCGCGAAAAAGCAGGTATTGATGAAAAACGTGAATATGCAAAGCCTGAACAAAATGAAGAATTAAAAAATAAAGTTTACAGTTTTTGCAAAGACCGCTTGTATGAGGTTGCCTCCGGCGCAAGTGCAAAATCTGAAAGAAGCGAAGCGTTCAAACTTATAAAGGATGAAATGCTTTTATCGTTAGGTGAAGATGTAACAGAAGAACACATCAAGCTTGCAAAAAAATATTATGAAGACCTGCAGTGGGAAGTTGTGCGAAACATGATTCTCGATGACAGGAAACGTTTGGATGGAAGAAAGCTTGATGAAATAAGACAACTTAACATGGAGGTTGATGTATTGCCTTCACCACACGGTTCTGCAATATTCACAAGAGGTGAAACACAATCTTTAACTACTGTTACTTTGGGTACACCTTTAGACGAACTGTTAATTGAAAGCGCTGCTAAAAGTGAATACAGCCGTTTTATTCTTCATTATAATTTTCCGCCATTTTCTACAGGGGAAGTAAAAATGATGCGTGGTCCGGGCAGGAGAGAAGTTGGTCATGGTAATCTTGCACAGCGCAGTTTAAAGCAAATGATGCCGGGCAATGAATATCCATATACAGTTCGTATTGTAAGCGATATTTTAGAAAGCAATGGTTCTTCTTCAATGGCTACTGTTTGTGCCGGTTCACTTGCTTTAATGGATGCGGGTGTTCCTATTCCAAAACACGTTGGCGGTATTGCCATGGGTTTAATTACAAGAGCAAGTGATAATAAACATGCAATACTTACTGATATTTTAGGTGATGAAGATTTTTTAGGTGATATGGATTTTAAAGTTACCGGTACACGTGATGGAATTTGTGGTGTGCAGATGGATATTAAAATTGATGGCTTAAGTATGGATGTTATGCGTGAAGCTTTGGAGCAGGCACGTAAAGGAAGATTACATATTCTTGAAGCAATGTACGCATCAATTGATGCGTCAAGAGAAGAAGTAAAACCACATGCGCCAAGAATGGAAAAACTTATTATTGATAAAGAATTTATTGGTGCTGTTATAGGACCCGGTGGTAAAGTAATTCAGGAAATTCAGAAAGAAACTGGTACTACAATTAATATAGAAGAAGTAGGCAATTTTGGTGAAGTAAGTATTTTCTCAACCAATAAAGAAGGTGTTGAAAAAGCATTAAAATGGGTGAAAGGAATTGTTGCAGTTCCGCAGGTTGGCGAAGTATATGAAGCGAAAGTAAAAACCATTCAGCCTTATGGAGCATTCGTTGAATTTCTTCCAAAGAAAGAAGGCTTATTGCATATAAGCGAAATAAGCTGGAAGCGTTTGGAAACAATGGAAGGTGTATTAAATGAAGGTGATATAGTAAAAGTAAAATTGATAGGCTTAGATCAAAGAACAGGTAAATTTAAATTAAGCCGTAAAGCATTAATGCCAAAGCCTGAATCAAAACCAAAACCGCAGGAATAATATTTCACGCAAAGGCGCTAAGATTAATTAAGATATGAAGTTTGCTTTGCGCCTTTGCAAACTTTGTCATTTTGCGTGAGCCTAAGCAAGCTCCTTTTCTGCTGCTTCGAATAATTTTTTTTCTTTCCATTCATACCATTTTTGCGGCATTGTTTTTTTCATGAGCGTATCAATGTTTCGCATGCCTGCAATATTCCATAAGCCTTTTAATTTACCGGTAACAGAATTATTTAAAGCACGCAAACTCATCGCAAAACCACTATCTAAATATTCCATGTGATGCCAATAACCGCCTGGCATAAATAATGTATCTCCATGTTCAAGCGTTACTTCATAACCATCAGCAATCTTTAATGCAGGAAATTTTTTTGTATCGAGTTTACTTTTTTCATCATCATAATAATTACTAAAATCTGCAAGACTTAAAACTTCAAAAGGCTTGCGATATATTTTATATTGTTCGTTATATGGAAATAATAAAATTTTTTTTCTGCCCATGAATTGTGTGTGCAGAATATGGCTTAAATCAATATCAAAATGCATGTGTGTTATAGAACCTTGTCCGCCGGTAAACAACATCGGCACACGTTTTACAAAACCTTTCATGTATGCATCCGGCCATGTAAAATCTTTTGTTAGTTGTGGTGCA
>JAICKT010000181.1 GCA_025927795.1 Parafilimonas sp.
AAAGAATATTTTTTGGAATTCTTAATGATATTTCTTGCAGTAACACTTGGCTTTTTTGCAGAGAATGTTCGGGAAGATATCAGCGACAACGGTAAGGAAAAGCAATACGTAAATTCATTGTATGATGATATGCGCCAAGACAGTATCAGAATTAACGCAACACTTGGTTTCGCAAGCAGGCAGATTCAAAAAATTGATTCTCTCATTTATATTATCAACCAGCCTTTACCAGGCAGTAATGAAATAAATACAGCTTACTTCTGCGCACGAATTGCAACAAGATTATTTTATTTTGAAGAAACCGATCGCACCATTCAGCAACTAAATAACACAGGCAATTTCAGGCTTATTAAAAATATTGCGCTTGCAGACAGTATTATAGAGTATGAAAAAAATCTCGCCGGATATAAAGATAATCATCCGACAGAGGTGCAGGAACGTCAATCATTATATCCTTTCATTGCTTCCATTTTTGATGCGAATGTCTTTCAAATTATGGTTGACAGCACTAATCGCATTCAAAGAATTTCAGGACTGCACACATTAGATATAAGCGATAAGAAGTTAAACAACCGGTTCATATATTATTTGCACCAGGTTAAATCAACCATGTTGGCTGAAAAACTTAACCTGCTTAAGATTTTGCACCAAACATCCGTAATCAGAAACATCATTCGCGAAAATTATAACGTAGAAAATTAATATGGAAGTACATCATCACCCACACGTAGAAAAGAAAAGATTCAAAGAATATTTTCTGGAGTTCTTAATGATATTTCTTGCGGTAACGCTTGGTTTTTTTGCAGAGAATGTGAGAGAGCATTTTGATGAAGAAAAAACTACAAAACAATATCTTGAAGATTTTAGGCAGGAACTGTTGCACAATAAAAATTTATACCATTCCTATGATAGCTTCTTTGCATTAAAAATTCCTGTTACAGACAGCCTCATAAAAATTTTTACAAATAAAAAAGAAAACGATGATCTTAGAACAAGTGCCCGTCTTATACTTGATACAAGACGGGTATTTGTTTCAACCATAAGCAAGGCTGCATATGAGCAGATGGTAAATTCCGGAGGCTTGAAATATATTCATGACGCAGCATTCAGAGATTCACTAACTATTTATGAAGGTGGTATTTACGACTTCCAAAAATACAACGAGATTGTTGATGATTACCGGTCAGATGCTTTCCCTGATGTAAGTTCTATAGAGCCGTTGTATAGTATGTCTTCCCTTGTTACTGATGATACGAATGAGGCGATAGCTCCATTCCCGGAACTCACGCAAAAAGAAAGAACAGAAATACTGAACTTTTACAGCATCTATTTAGTTCGATATATATCTGACAAGAATATTGCTCACAGATTAAATAAAATGAATGATGAACTGATTAAAATGCTGGACAGTATGCTCAATAAATAATTATCTAAAAATTATCAATGGAAGTACATCATCACCCCAAGGCAGAGAAGAAAAATTTCAAAGAATATTTTTTGGAATTCTTAATGATATTTCTTGCTGTAACGCTTGGTTTTTTTGCAGAGAATTTAAGAGAGCATGTTGGCGACAAAGATAAAGAGAAGGAATATCTCTCTTCAATGGTTTCCGAACTGCAATACGATACAACCAAGTATAACGAGATAATAAAAACCATATCGTATATACGCCCGGTGCTTGATTCGTTGTATATAAATGCAAAAGAAGCAAAGCGGTTTAATTATGTGTTGCAAGGCAAATGGAATACACCCGTAAATGAACAATCAACCACATATCAGCCTTCCTTAACAACTATTGAACAATTAAAAAGTTCTGGTAACCTGCGGTTGATAGATGATAAAGATCTTGCCAATAAGATAATTGGCTATGCTGCATTTGTTCAAAACAGGTTATTGAGCACACGTCTTGCAGACATGACTGCGGCAATTAATAATGTATTTTACCAGGAAGATGACATAAGTGATGAAAGCGATTTCAACAGGAAGATGGACGATAATATGCAGCACAAAACATTGCCTGCAAACAGTGCTTTGTTTGACATGACATTAATAGTAAGAGATTCTGTAACCTTAAACAAATTGGCCAATAGTTTCATTAACCTGAAGGCAAGAGATTATGGTTATTCAATTGTTATAAGCCAGGCAGATTCATTAGCAACGGAACTGATACAGTTAATAAATAACAAATACCATTTTATACGGGAATAATTGTTCAAACGTAAAACTGCAAACAATGGAAGTACATCATCATCCTACAGTAGAAAAGAAAAATTTTAAAGAATATTTTTTAGAATTTTTAATGATATTTCTTGCAGTAACACCTGGCTTTTTTGCAGAGAATGTGAGGGAAGGTATCACCGATTATAAAAAGGCAGAGAAATTCGCTTCATCAATGAAAGAAGGCTTGAAATCTGATCTGCTCTACTGAACGTGTACAAAAACTTATTTTACAATTACTGCTAATTATGTAGATACATTTATGAATTTGCTTGCACTAAATGATATTGATAAAATTCCATCCGTTAAATTGTATTGGTATGGTTTGTTTAGGAGTAAATGCGATATTTATGCCAAACGATGCAACATTCTAGGCAATGAAAAGTTCTGGCACTATTGAACTTTTTAAATCGCAAACTGCAAGAGATGTTGAAAAATATGACAGGTTTTGCGGCGTAATGAATGCTTTGGATGAAACGAATCGGAATATTTATATAGAGGTAAGAAAATCAAGAGTGCAGATATTCGATTTTAAGTATAATGAATTACAAACCAAATTTTTCAAAAAAACAGAACATCCTTCAGCCAGGCAAGGATTGATTCGTTTATAACATTACAACAGCATCTACGCCATTATGCATCGCACTGAAAACATACAACAAAATGTAGCAAGTAAAAATATTGTTGTCAATCTGAAGAATGAGACTTCAGTTTCATTAAGGCGCATATTAGGTTTGGGTACGGCCGTGCTGATGGTAGCAGGTTCAATGATAGGTACGGGTGTGTTTAAGAAAGTTGTACCAATGGCAGCAACAGGTCTTAATGAAACTTATATTCTTGCTGCCTGGGTTTTTGCAGGCTTGATCAGCCTACTTGGTGCTTTTACTGTTGCAGGGCTTGCAAAAGCAACAACAGAATCCGGTGGAAAGTATGAGTACCTGCGTCTTTGCTTTGGAAATTTCATCGGGTTCTTATTTGGCTGGGCTAATTTTATTATTATAGGCAGCGGTGCAGTAGCTGCTATAAGTTTTATTTTTTCTCAATCTCTTGCATCTTTTTTACCTGTTCCGGAACTTTTTAATTCATGGAAAGATATTTCTGTTGCACATTCAATTTATCCGTTTGCAAATGCGGGAATTAAAATTATATCAATCATTATTATTGTTGCGCTAACCTTGTTTAATTATCGTGGAATAAAGAATGGAGCAGTATTCAATAACATCGTCACTCTTGCGAAAGTATCGGGAATTCTTTTCTTAATCTTTTTAGGAATATTTCTTAGTAATCCTTCCGTTAGCTCAACGCCCGGAAGAACAATCGCGCCACCGCAAGGCTTTTCACTGTTCAGTATTTTTTTCTCAGTTATGCTAAGTGCATTCTGGGCTTACGATGGCTTTGTAAATGTGGCCGCAATAAGCGGTGAAATAAAAAACCCTAAAAGAAATATTCCTCTGGCTATAATAACAGGAGTAAGTGTTGTAATAGTGTTGTATGTGCTGGTAAATTTTGGGTTTATGAAATCAGTTCCTTTAAGCACACTTGCAAGTTTAAGAAATGGAAAAGTAGCTGCCATTGTTGTAGCGCAAAGTGTTCTCGGTAAAACAGGTTTGTTAATTATATCGTCACTTATACTTCTTAGTACTTTAGGATGGCTGAATGTTGGAATCGTTGCTTACTCGCGGTACTATTACCGCATGGCGCAGGAAAATGTTTTTTTTAAAAGCGCATCAAAGGTGCATCTTGTTTATCGCACACCTTATATGGCTTTATTCATTCCCATGTTCTGGAGTTGTGTGTTGGTTATCTCAGGTAGCTTTGATGTTCTTACAGATATGACAACGATGGCCAGTTATTGCTTTTATATTATGCTGGCAATTGGTCTTATTAAATTAAAGCGCAAAGGTGTTATAAAAGAAAAAATTGCTGCTTATCCTGCTGCACCTGCTCTGTTTATTTTATTTACACTTATAGTGATTGTAAACACATTTATCAACAACTTTGAACGCTCGATTACCGGCTTAGGATTAGTGTTGAGTGGTATCCCGTTTTATTATTATTTCAAAATAAAAAATAAACATACCACACACAGATAAGTTGATCCGTTTTCTTATTACAGCTGCTTTGCTATAATAAAGTATTAAAAAAATTGTTCTCATCTTTTAAAAGAAAATTAAGTTTGATGATCTGACAATAAACCAATAACTAACATGGAAGTTCATCATCATCCACACGCAGAAAAGAAAAATTTCAAGGAATATTTTTTAGAATTCTTAATGATATTTCTTGCAGTAACAATGGGATTTTTTGCTGAGAATATTCGTGAGAATGTTGCAGACAGGTCTAAGGAAAAAGAATATGTGAAGTCATTGCTCGCTGACCTTAGAAATGATACAGTTGAATTAAATAGAAAATATAAATTGTTTAGCACTTTTCCGCCTGCACTAAACCAACTTGCAAGCGACTGTTATAAATCAGCTCTTAATGATGCCATTCAAAAAAGAATGTACACTTACAATATGAGATACCTTGGAACCATGCAGATTTATTTTACTGATAAAACGGCTGCTCAGTTAAAGAATGCAGGCGGCATGCGTCTTATTAATAATACACAGGTAAGTGATTCTATAACGTTGTACTGGCAAGGTGTTGATGATGTAAACTTTACCAATGCTAACTATGAAAACTACAGGAGAGAGTTACGACAGTTGTCTTTTAAAATATTCAATTACAATTTTTATAAACCATATAACAACACTTCTGAAAACAATGTAGAGTTTTTTACAGACAAGCCTCAACTGGTAACTACAGACGCTTCGCTGCTGAAGGAATATGGCAGCGGAGTTTCTCTTATTGCAAATAATATCATTATCTATTATTTACCTGCTATAGAAAAACAAAAGCAAATGGCTGTTAATTTAATCAGGTTGCTGAAAGAAAAGTATCATTTGAAAAATGAATAAATATGGAAGTACATCATCATCCAAAAGTTGAAAAGAAAAATTTCAAAGAATATTTCTTTGAGTTCATCATGATATTTCTTGCTGTAACGCTTGGCTTTTTTGCAGAGAATATCAGGGAAAAAATTACGGACAGGGAACACGCAAAAATATATGCGGCAACAATGGTAAGCGATCTGAGTGCAGATACTGCAGAATTAAAAAATTATATCAGTTATTGGAGTTATGCGGCTGATAATGTAGATACGCTTTTCCAGTTGCTTTCGGTTCATGAGCCAAAGGAAATTCCGTCGGGCAAGCTTTACTGGTATGGATTATGGGGAGGTGCGCCAACACTTTTTATTCCTAACGATGCCACTTTTCAACAAATGAAAAGTGCGGGAACACTCCGTTACTTCAGTAATGATCTCATGCAAAAAGTGGCGCAATATGATCAGCTGATTCGCAAAATGGAGATTTATGAAAATCAGGATGAAGGAATATGGACCGAAGTGAGAAAGATCCATTCGCAGATATTCTATGTTCAATTTAATGAGGCAGCCAATGATGTTTATCAATCGAACAAGGTTTCTTTCGATCGAAAAAGGATCGATTCATTTATGCAAAGCACCCCCCCTTTGTTAAGTAATGACAAAGCAGTTTTTAATCAATATTTGGAATTGGTGCGCTCAAGATTTATGCATTCAAAAGTACGTGATGCAGATACGTTACTGTTCCATTCTATTTCATTAATTGACGACTTGAAAAAAGAATATCATTTCAAATGAATGAAAAAGAACGTGAAGAGAAACAACTGCAAATGAAAACCGTTCACAAGAACAAACTATTGAGTTTCCTTAATTTAAAACTACACCTCAAAACAATAAACCAAAACTAAATGGAAGTACATCATCATCCACATGTAGAAAAGAAAGGATTCAAAGAATATTTTTTTGAATTTTTAATGATATTTCTTGCTGTGACCATGGGTTTTATTGCAGAGAACATACGTGAAAATATTGTGAACCGCGAAAAAGAAAAACATTACGTAGAAAACATTGTAGCAGATTTAAAAACGGATACGGCAAACATTGCTTTGAGTGTTCATATGCAAAACCTGTTGCTGAAAAAAATGGACAATGTCTTGAAAATACCTGTTGAAAAACTTGATAAGCCTTCTATGCAGGATACCCTGTATCAAAACCTTGTTCCTTTCTATGCATCGTCCTGGATTTTTGTTCAAAATAATAATACTGTAACACAGTTAAAAAATGCCGGTGGTTTTAATGTATTTACTAATCAAAAAGCAGTGGACTCAATTAGTGCTGTATATTATTACTATGATTCCTGGATAAAGATAAACTCTGATCTATACATGAAATCATATGAAAAGACCGCTGATATTGCTACACAATTGATCAGGTTGCCCGAATCCATTTTCTCTTTCGATGATACGACGCATATACTAATTCCAATTGATAATAAAATAGTGATTCAACATAATATAATATTATTTGAGCAACTGTATTCAGACATACGCTTTCAAAAGGGAGAGTTGATCGTTTGCGTTGAAACGGAAAAGGAATATTTTCGAAAGGTTGAACGACTACTTAAATTCCTTCAATCGGAATACGATTTGAAATAATCGTTATTAAAAATTTTTATCATTATTACGAAATGAAGAAATGAATTTGTGTAACGTAAATCGTGAATTAACTGCAAACTAAAACTAACCAAATTATGGAAGTACACATCATCCTAAAGTAAAAAAGAAAAATTTCAAAAAGTATTTTTCCGGAGTTCATCATAATTCTTGTAATTAAGAATAAAAATTATAGCAATGTATCCCACATCCTTTTTGTTACGGCTGGTAAAAACAATTTCAGTGGCAGCTATTGGATTAATGGCTTTGCTGGTTGCTTTCGGTAACATCACCGATTATTATGGTAATTATCAGTTTGTGATGCATGTGCTTAAAATGGATACTACTTTCCCCGATAGTCATGTTCATTACAGAAGCATCAACAATATTTTCATCTTTCATATTGCCTATATTTTTATTATAGTAATGGAGGTCTTAATGTCATTTTGCTGTATTAAGGGTGCATGGTTGCTTTTTAAAAATTTAAAATCCGAAGCAGCAATATTTCACGCTTCCAAGAATTGGGCAGTAGCAGGAATTACAATAGGCATTGTTATTTGGTTTGTTGGCTTTGAAGTTATCGGCGGCGAATGGTTTGATATGTGGCAAAGCATGAAATGGAATGGATTGGCAGCTGCGGAAAGAATTTTGAGTTTTCTTATTTTGATTCTTATCTTATTACATCTTAGAGAAGAGTAGACCATAAAATAATTTAATATGGAAGTACATCATCATCCCAAAGTAGAAAAGAAAAGTTTCAAAGAATATTTTTTGGAATTTATTATGATATTTCTTGCAGTAACACTTGGATTTATTGCGGAGAATATAAGAGAGGGAATTTCAGAAAAGCACACTGCAAAAGAGTTAGCTTCTTCGTTGTATAATGATCTTAAAAGGGATACAGCAGCGATGAATAAGATTGCTGTATTTAGAAATAATAAAGAAAAAACATTGAATAATCTTTTTGAGATATTAAAACAAAATCCCAAAAAAATAAATGCTTCCCTGTTTTTTCAGTTGATAATACCCACTTTTAGTACAGATGATTTTAGCGAAAGACAATCTACCGGAACTATTACACAATTAAAGAATGCAGGTTATTTGCGTTATTATACTCACACTGGCATTCCACTCGCACTTGCACGTTATGAATCATCCATAAATTCTCTGTTTTCTATGGAGCGACTTGAAGAGCAGGAAACTTATAATAATGGAATCAGGTTTTTAAAAGAGGAAATTGATCCCACACTTTTCAATGCCGGTTATGGAAATGAGAATATCTCCAAAGATGCTGATATCTCTCCTGTAAATCCAAATGCATTTCGCTTACTGTATGGAAATTGTGTAGTTATTGGAATTTTAAACAGGAACATCAATCATCATTTCCTGCTTACTACCAAAAAAAATGCTGTAGATCTAATAACGATATTAAAAAAAGAATATCACCTGGAAAATGAATGAACAAAAAATAAATCTCAGCAACAGCAAATAATGATAGCTTTCCCAATAGATTTATTGAATAACCAATCTAAAAACTCAAGCTGCAAACTAAGTATATGGAAGTACATCATCATCCACACGTAGAAAAGAAAAATTTTAAAGAATACTTTTTGGAATTCTTAATGATATTTCTTGCAGTAACGCTTGGATTTTTTGCCGAGAATATAAGAGAAAGTATTAAAGACAAAAATCAGCTTCACGAATATGTTCAATCAATGGTGTACGATCTGCAAAGTGATACCGTAATGTATAATGAAGCCATTAATTTTAACCTGGCACATTGCCGTATAATTGATTCTATCATTACTTACCTCACGCAAAATAAACACAATAATAATAAACAACTTTATTACATGGCC
>JAICKT010000549.1 GCA_025927795.1 Parafilimonas sp.
AAAAATGAACATTAATTCCTCCGGAGTTGTAAGCATGATTATTTTGATTTGTTAGAGTTATTAGGATCAGCTCACGGTATTTTACCTTTTTTCTCTTTCGCAACAAAAAAAGTATTTAATAAAAAACTGATTACATACCACGTACCTAAAAAAGCGCCGCACTCGAGTATAAAGCTTCCGAATTTATAAAAAGATTCTGCAATAATTAATGATAAACCCAGCGATGGCAGCTCGCTGCTTATGATTTTTTTTACTGAAATGTTTTTGATTAACGTGTACATAAATTTTTTTTATAAAATGAAAAGTGAATATGCATACTGGTTTAATAATAAAATATCAGCCGCCGCATATTAAATTATTTATAGTGGTGTTGCGGGTTTTATGTAAATTTTTTTACAATAAAACAAATGCACATAGGTGTTGTGCTTTAGTTTTTTACAGGAATTGGAAACCAGAACTTAATCTTCCTACTAAGGAATCAGGACAACACAGTGCGGGTAAAAATGAGGAGTTTGTTTTCTTGATTACTAAATTATAATAAATAGAATCAGGATACAAATTTTTTTTACTGATTCTGCTAACTAATTGCATATCCTGTAAAATATTTTTTCTTCCAACCTAACCTTTTGATTGCAGCATGTAGTTTATCTGTATAAACAAACAATCACTTTTATGAAAAGATTAATCCTACCGGCATTGGCAGGCTTGCTACTAATGATGAGCGCCTGCAGTAAAGATCCTGTTAATAACTCAACTACATTAGTTGCGTCCAAAACCAATGATATTAAAAAGGGCGAACCAATACTGTTCACGCTTTACAACAATCCTGATTCAATTGTGTGGACGATAACTCCCTCTGTGAATACACAGGTAACAGCAAGCGGTTCTGTAGCCTCCATTAAATTTGGAAGAAAAGGTACTTTTAAAGTATTGGCTACTTCCGGAACTAAGAAGGACAGCACGGTAGTTAATGTTGAAGACTCCGTATTTACACCCCCAACTTCCGCAACGCTTTTACCTTTTAGTGCGGGAGAAAAAATATCCATTACTGCATCAAAGCTTGATTCAGGAGCATCTTCCGGCCTCATCTTTTATGCACATACTAAAAATAGTTATAGCTGTTTTACCAATTATCTTTCGGCAGATTATGGGCAGACTGGCGACTCCTGCAAGATAAGCTTTACCGGCGTAGCAGTTCCGGCAAATTGTACCTCGGGCACAGCACCCGCAGATGGATTTGAATATTTTATACCGCTTAATGATGGCACGCATACTCTTACAATAAAGTTAAATAACAACACTTATACGGGTTCCGTAGTAAAAGCAGGCAGCAATTATTCTATAAACTGGTCTTACACAGATGGAGTAGTAATTTTGCCCTCCACGTTATAAATAATTTACAGATACAAGAAAGGCCGCCCGGTTAAAGGGCGGCTATTTTAAAATTTGAACGAACGCCACTATATAGAAGGTTGCAGGCAGCACGACCGTATAAGCCAGGAAAAATTGTACCGCCAGTTTTACCCGGCTTTATTTGCTTTGTGTAAAACTTTTTTTGATGACAACCAGGAAATAGTAACTGCAATAAACAACGGGATGCTAAAGGTTTTTAAAAATATAGAACAGTATGATGAGGAAAAAGGTACTTTTTTTAATTGGGTATATACTGTTGTGAGAAACGCTGCTTTAACGGAGATCAGGAATAAAAAAACCAGCGTTTCACTGGCGTATATTGGTACCATTCCTGACACAGCTTCCTTTAATCCTTTTGAAGAAAAAGAATGGGAAAGGGTTTATGAAATGCTGCACAGGTTGCCGGTAACTACCAGGGCGGTGTGCAACTTGTATTATAATGAAGGGTTTTCGATAAAAGAAATTGCGGCCTCACTGGAAATGAAAGAAGGAACGGTAAAATGGCATTTAAACGAAGGCCGCACAAGGCTGAAAAATATATTTACACCAAACTTCAGTAAAAGTGAAGGATAGAAAATTTCATATTAATAAGCAATTAAACAACGATTACCCATCTCCGGATGTGCCGGCAGATGAGGCTTGGGCACAAATGAATTCCATGCTGGATGCAGGTAAGCCAAAGCCCGCGGAGCCGCCTGTTAATGGAAGGTTTGGCAACAATCTTCTTAAACTGTCAGCGCTGTTAATTGCGGCCGCTGCGATAATAATGTTGGTAAGCAAGCCCAACAAACAATCTGTAAAAACAATTAAAGGAAAAATAAATTATACGAGTGTTAATAAAAAAGATGCCAGTGTTTCGAAAATGCATGATAAGCAGGATGCGAATGAAACAGAAGAAAGTAACAACAGCGACGATGCCCGGACTGGCATGAATATAACACCAGCAACCGGCACTGTATTAGGCAAGCGAATGAACAAGGGTGATAGTAG
>JAICKT010000011.1 GCA_025927795.1 Parafilimonas sp.
AACAGTTAACTATAGCGCAAATCTTCCTCAGTTCAATTGTTTAGAATTATCACGATATAGCCAAAATTCAGCGCCTAAAATGCAGGATATAACACATGAAGTGAATCTTAATTATAAGCATGAGGAAAATCAATTTCCAGAATTTGATCGTGAGCCTTTAATTCCGCACATGAATTCTACTGAAGGTCCTGCGCTTGCCATTTCAGATATAAATCATGATGGCTTAGATGATGTTTTTATTGGTGCATCAAAAAGAAAAAAACCTGCATTGTTTGTTCAGACTTCATCAGGAAAATTTATAAAAGCAAACGAGCCTGCGTTGGATAGAGACAGTATATATGAAGATGTGGATGCCTGCTGGGCAGATGTAAATAATGATAAGAATCCCGATTTAATTGTTGCAAGCGGCGGTAATGAATATTATGGAAAAGATTCAAATTTATTGCCCCGCGTTTATTTAAATGATGGCAAAACGCGTTTGAATAACGCAGTAACGCAGGGAAATTTAACGCGTAAGTATGATGCTTTCTCCGGCATTTATTCAATTCAGTCTTGTGTTGTACCTTATGATTTTAATAACGATGGTAACATTGATTTGTTTATTGGCAGCAAGGTTGTTCCCTTTCATTATGGAGACGTTCCGCAATCTTATTTATTAATGAATGATGGAACGGGGAAATTTAAAGATGTAACCAATCAATATGCAAAAGGCTTAACAAATATTGGAATGGTTACAAATGCTGTTTGGTATGATATAGATAAAGATGGTGATAAAGATTTAATTGTTTCTTTGGAATGGGGTGGTATTGTTGCATTCATAAATGATCATGGATATTTCACAAAAAAAGATCTTACAGATAAAAAAGGCTGGTGGAATTTTGTTATGCCTTGCGATATAGATAATGATGGTGATGTTGATCTAATTGCAGGAAACCTTGGTTTAAACAGCCGGTTAAAAGCAAGCGATGCGCAACCTGTGCATTTATACATAAATGATTTTGATGACAACGGCAACAAAGAACAAATACTTACTTACTATCTTGATAATAAAGAAATTCCTTTTGCTAATAAAGATGAATTACAGAAACAAATGCCTGCATTAAAAAAGAAATATTTATATGCAGCCGATTTTGCAAAAGCATCCCTTGCAGATTTGTTATCTGAAAACAAATTAAAATCATCAACGGTATTAACGGCAAACTGGTTTGCAAATACTATTTTTATAAATGATGGGAAGCTGAATTTTAAAGCTGTTCCAATGCCCTTTAATGCACAGCTTACACCTTATAAAACTGCATGTATTACTGATATAAATAATGATAATTTGCCCGATATTTTATTAGGTGGAAATTATTATGACAATAATATTCAAATGGGAAGATACGACGCAGACTATGGAACAATTCTTATTAATAAAGGCAACGATAAATTTATTGCAGAAAGATTAAACGGCGTTACAATAAAAGGACAAGTACGTCGTATAGAACAAATCAATCTTAAAAATAATTCCGCTTACATATTTGCACGAAACAATGATAGCTTAATGGTAATCGATTATAAGACGACGAAAAAAGACAAGCATTAAATATGATGTATAGAAAAAACGTTCTTTCATGTATTGTTTTTATATGCTTGTTTATAACATTTGCTTGTCAAAAAGGCATTCATTGGGACATTGGATCTGAAGGCTTATTGGTAAAAGACAGTAATAATAATTGTCTTCCCGTTGAAATTAATGGTAACTATATTCAGGATAGTGCAACCAATAGCAATAACTATATAGCAGTTGATGTAAATGTTACCAGCGTTGGCAGTTATTCAATTTATACTGATAGCATAAACGGTTATCAATTCAAAGCATCGGGTAATTTTAATTCAACAGGTACTTTTCATGTAAAGCTTGCCTGCAGCGGAAAACCTGTTGCAGCAGATACTGATTATTTTATCATTCATTACAACACAAGTGCTTGCGAGGCAACTATAATAGTAAAAACTAATGCAACACCTGCAGCCGTATTTTCTTTACAGGGCTCACCGGGCAAATGTTTAAACGATACGGTAATAGCAACCTATACAAAAGGAGTTGCCTTAGATACATCTGATAAAGCAACCATAAGCGTAAATGTTATTTCGCCGGGCAGATATGATATACTTACAAATAATGTGAACGGCTATGTGTTTAAAGCTGATGGAATTTTTACAGCAACAGGTGTACAAACAATTTCGATTTATCCTGAAGGCATACCTGCAGATACAGGCATAAATGTATTTAGTGTAAAAGGCGATTCACTTTCATGCAATCTTAAAGTAAAGATTAAAACAGATGAAGCAGTATTTACATTGCAAGGTGCGCCTGGAAAATGCATGAATGATTCTGTGATGGGAACTTATGTAAAAAATATTCCTTTAGATACATTCAGTAAAGTAAGCATAGAGATAAATGTAATTGCAACAGGTAGCTATAATATTAAAACCAATCTTGTAAACGGTTATTTTTTTTCCGGAGCTGGTATTTTTACAACAACAGGAATTCAGTTAGTAACCTTATATGCACAAGGAGCACCGGTTAATTCGGGAACAGATATTTTTAATGTAAGTACGGGAGCATTATCCTGCAGTTTTGAAGTAACTGTATTGGCAGATTATATAATTGTGAATAGTAATGATTATTTCCCATTAACTGAAGGCAGTTATTGGATCTATGATGATCTTTTTACAATAGGGAACACTATCAAAAGAACGATAAATGGTGATTCTGCCATAAACGATACAACATACAGTATAATGAAAGTGACGGATAATTATGGTATTACAACGCAATCTTTATACACAAATATTAACGATAATTATTTTGAATATGCAAGAGAAGATAGCTACACATCTTCTATGCAATATGCTAAAGCACATCTTACGCATTTATTATTTTTAAATAAAAATGTTCATGCAGGAGATTATTGGGAATCACCAGAGTTTCAGGATGAAACTACTTTTAACCAGGTTATTGTTCTTAAATACGGCTATAAATGTTTAAAGGCAGATGCCATTGTTACTGTTAATGGAAAAGCATTTGCAAATGTTTGCATAATTGAAATGCGCCCGCAAATACATGCTTTACAAAATCCGTGGGGATACACAAATGAAATTTACACTTACTATTATGCAAAAGGTATAGGATTAATTTACTATTATGCTGTGAGCAATTTTGGTTTTAGAAAAGCGGAATGGAAAATTAAAAGCTGGCAGGTGAATTAAATATTATTAACCGAGTTTATGACCATTATTCGTTTGCGAATAAAAAATATTAAAACTGTATCATAAACTTACCCTCTTGTATTTTAGCTGTTGTGTTTCTGTCGGTCTTGGCTGTTCCGCTAAAATAACCTGTAGCTATTCCTGTTGACTTCGTATATTTTTCAATGGTTAAAGTGAATGGTATTGAATCCAAAGAATCAAAAATGTCCTGAATGCCATTATTATTGTAGTATTGAAAATATGCGTGTGAAGTAGTAATATCTTCGGCGTCTCCCGTTAAAGGATTATCAAGATAAATGGTCATAATTAATCCGGTATCACGCGAACACGCAGAAGGACCAAAAAAAGTAAAGGCATTTTTGTCGATATTAATAATTGCCCGTGTTATGCTGCCACAGAAAAATGAAGTATCATATTTAAAATTCCATGTGCTCAATATATAACCGGATTGCCCATTACAAGCATCGCAATGTTGAAAAACAATCGGCGGAGAAGTAGTAGTGTCATTCGACAATGTATCACTAACAGGAATTGTATCAAGTGTATCTGCAGGTCCGCCTTCATAACTATATTCTTTTATGCAGCTCTCGTAACTTATTAGCTGAAAAAAAAGCAAGCCTGCACACATTATTAAAACGAACCTGCGCAACATGATTATTTAAAGATACATAAACTGCGAATGTCCATTACTGGTTGCTTTCCGGTGATTCGATATTACATTTGAATATAAAATCTTATTACAACTTAATTAGAACTTTATTTAATTAATTGCTGTATGAAAAAATTTATTGCTTTCATTGTTTTATCGTTTGTTATAAACAATTCCTTTTCACAAGACCCGTGGATTATTAAAGCTGATAAAATAGATCCATCAAATTATTACGGTGTTACAGTTGCCAATGGAATGATTGGAATTGTTTCATCACCACAACCCTTCCAGGTAAAAGATGTAGTGCTTGCAGGCGCTTATGATTTGTATGGACGTGGCCGTGTAAGCAACTTTCTGCGCAGCTTTAATTTATTAAATATGTATTTAGAGATTGATGGAAAAAGGCTTGATGCAACATCTGTTTCAAATTTTAAACAACAACTTGATATGCATCATGCATCTTTTACTACTTCATTTGATTACGCTGATAAAGCTTCAGTTGAATATACATATTATGCATTGCGCCATTTACCATTTACTGTTTTAATGAACGTAACCATTACAGCAAAAAAAGATATTAATATAACTGCCGCAAGTGTTATGGAAGCACCGGATGCGCTACGGGATGTTGAAAATTATTATAATGAAATTGATCGTCCGCATACAACAATCTCATTGCTTACATCATCAGCAAAATCGCCTACAGGAAAATTATTAATGTGCGCATCCAATACTTTTTTATTTGATGAACCGCATGGCAGCGAACCAAAAGTTATTCATGAAATGTGGGATAATAATATGCACTTAATGAAATTTTCAAAAACCATTAAAGCAGGAACATCTTATAATTATTCTGTTGCAGGTTCATCCATCACATCTGCACAACATGAAGATCCATTGAATGAAGCAGAGCGCATGACCATCTTTGCAAAGCTTGAAGGAAAAGAAAGGCTCATTAATTTTCATAATAAAGCATGGGATAGTTTATGGACAAGCGACATAATAATTGATGGCGATGCACAATCGCAACAGGATGTACACAGCATGTTGTATCATTTATATTCTTTTACAAGAGAAGGTACAGGTTATTCATTATCGCCAATGGGCTTAAGCGGTTTAGGTTATAACGGACATGTATTTTGGGATGCAGATTTATGGATGTTCCCGGCTTTATTAGTAATGCATCCTGAGCTTGCAAAGAATATGGTTGATTATCGCTTTAATCGTTTGGATGAAGCAAAGCACAACGCATTTTCGCATGGATATAAAGGCGCAATGTTTCCATGGGAAAGCGCAGAAACTGGTGTAGAGGAAACACCGGTGTGGGCTTTAAGTGGTCCGTTCGAACATCACATAACTGCAGATGTTGCTTTGGCTGCATGGAATTATTATTGTGTTACACAAGATACAAACTGGTTGCGCGAAAAAGGTTGGCCAATACTTTCAGCTTCTGCAGATTTTTGGGCGAGCCGCGTAGAAAGAAATGGTCCGCATCATTATGATATAAATAATGTAGTAGCTGCAGATGAGTGGGCAGAAAACGTTGACAACAATGCATTCACCAATGCAGCAGCTATTACTAATTTAAAAGCTGCAGTTGCTGCAGCAAATATTTTAGGATTAAAAGCGGATGATGATTGGAATAATGTTGCCATGAATATTCCGATTTTAAAATTTGAAAATGGTGTTACAAAAGAATATGCTTCATATAAAGACACGGGTATAAAACAGGCAGATGTAAACCTGCTTGCTTATCCTTTAAAAATAATTACTGACACCGCGCAAATACGCAAAGACCTTGAGTTTTATAGTGTGCGTGTACCAAACGAAGGAACACCAGCTATGACGCAGGGAATTTTTGCTTTACTCTATTCACGCCTTGGTGATGGCACAAAAGCTTACCATTGGTTTAAAGATGCATATGAACCAAATTTATTGCCGCCATTTCGTGTAATTGCAGAAACAAAAGGTGGCACCAATCCATATTTTGCAACAGGTGCAGGCGGAATTTTACAAAGTATTTTAATGGGTTTTGGCGGATTGGATATAACGCCACAAGGCATCACACAAATAAAAACTGCCATGCCGCATCAATGGAAATCGCTTACTTTAAAAGGTATTGGTGTTGATAAAAAAACTTATGTAATAAAGTAAACTCACCAAAAGTTAATTTTCTCCCTTAAATAATGTGAATTAAATGTAAGTATCTATTTGGATAATTGATAACAGTATCCGTATCTTACTCCCTGAAATCCTTAGTGTAAAAGGCTTTCATTAAATATTAACTCTTTAAATTTTTAAACATCATGGCAACAGCAAAAAAAGCTGCACCAAAAGCAGCAAAAAAATCTGCAAGAAAACCAAATGCAGCATTTATGGCGCCACTAACACCCGGTGATAAATTAGCTGCGGTAATTGGCGATAAACCAGCACCAAGAACAGAGATTGTAAAAAAGATCTGGGATTATATTAAGAAGAATAATCTTCAGGATAAGAAAAATAAACGCATGATTAATGCAGACGCAAAACTGAAACCTTTGTTTGGTAAAGACCAGGTTTCTATGTTTGATTTAGCCAAAATAGTAAATGACAACATTAGAAAATAAATTTGCTTGCTAATAAATATATACACTGCGAAGTTTAAAAAGCTTCGCAGTTTTTTATTAATATGAAAACAGCACTCACTATTATTACTGTTGCATTATGTTTAATGTTTTTTAAGCAAACGAATGCACAACAAAACAATACATACGATTCTGTTCTTGCAAGGAAATTAAATGCCGATGATTATGGCATGAAGATGTACACGCTTGTTATTCTTAAAAAAGGTTCTGTTGATATAACAGACAAAAAAATACGCGATAGCATTTTTCATGGTCATATGGAAAATATAAAACGCCTTGCCAGTGAAAATAAATTATTGGTTGCAGGTCCAATGAGTGAGAACAAAAAAAATTATGAAGGCATTTTTGTTTTTAATACAGCCGACACAAGTGAAGCAAGGCAATGGTTAAATACAGATCCTGCAATTCTTTCCAAAGATCTTGATGCAGAAATTTATGGATGGTACTCAAGCGCTGCTTTGCAAAAAATCTCAGAGATTCATAGCACACTTCAGAAAAAAAGTTTTTAAATTATAAAGATGTTTTAATGCCTTGTTAGCATCGTGTTATAACTTTTCCCAGCAATTAAAATACATTAATCTTTTGATACTGTTTTTTATCTAATTGCTATAAAAAACAAAACAGTATGAAAAAGATTTCAATTGTATTGTTTTCAATTATCATCGCTTTAAGCGCATCTGCACAAAAAAGAGTAGTGGTGCATCCGGTAGTGCCTGTAGGTCCGCGGATAGTATATTATCATTCTTACTGGCATCCATATTTTGGTTTTAATTATTGGTATGGGCAACCTGCATATTACTATTATCATCCTACTAAACTTGAAAGGCAAATAACAGATATTGAAAACGAATACAGCGACAGGATTTATTCTGTAAGGCAAGATGATAGTTTAACACATCATGAAAGAAGAGTTAAGATTCGTGAATTAAGACATGAACGCAACCAGGCAGTTGATGATGCCAAAAGAAACTATTATAAGCAATACGAAAACTAAATTGAAAGTCTCGTTTTTACGGGGCTTTTTTTTTAAAGTGATTTATGAAAAGCTTAGTTTGTATATTTAAAAAAGTTTTTACTCATCTTTCAAATGAAACATTTATCAAAGCTCATTGCTTGTTTATTAATTTTTCAAAATTGTTTCGCACAGCAAAATGCTGATTCCGGATTGAGCAATCTCGTTAAAAGATTTACTGAAAATATAATAACATCAGATAAACAAAAAGCATTACTTGTAACCGATAGAAAAATTTATGCTGCAGGTGAAACCGTTTATTTTAAAGCATTTCTTGTTGATTCTATTCATAATTATCTTCAAACAAGTCCGCAAAAATTATATGTTGATTGGGTTGATAAAAAAGACATGGTAATTAATCAGCTTGTATTAAATAATGCAAACCTGCAAACCAGCGGGCATTTTATTTTACCCGATTCTTTGCCTGAAGGCTTTTACTGGATACGCGCTTACAATAAAAAAATGCTGAATGAAAATATAAACAACATTGCTGTAGTACCTATATATGTTTTGAATGCTGATGAAGCAAGCAGACATACTTCACCGCAAACTTCCGCTAAAAACAACCCTAACAAAACGATTATAAAATTTTACCCTGAAGGAGGCTCAATTATATCAGGATTAAATTCAACGGTTGCTCTCTCTGCTATTGATGAAAACGGAAACCCGGAAATTATATCCGGAATTATAAAAGACAATCATGATTCTATAGCAGCAACATTTACTACTAATAAATATGGGCTTGCAAAATTTTCTTATTACCCCCAATGGTTTAATAAATATGCTGTGTTTATAAAAGATGGAAACAATTATAATTCAATAACAACACTGCCGCGAATAAATTTTTTTGCAGCTCAGCTTGCCATAACTCAGCAAAATAATGATTATATAACTGCGCAGGTAGCGCTCGAAGATTCAATTTATTCTAAAAACTACACTACTTATTTAATTGCTGTAAGTGGCGATAGTATTTGTTTTACAAGTGTGGGAAAAGGAATGTATAATGTAACAATACCACTTGCAAAATTTCCTGCTGGTATTGCAAACTTATATTTATTTAATAATAAAGATGAGTTATTAAGCAGCCGGAGCATTTATATTAAAAAAGAAAATTATCACTTAACGGTTAAAGCAGATAAAAAAAATTATACTGCAAGAGATAAAATACAATTGAACTTTAAAATAACAAGCGCCAATAATCAGCCTGAAGTGGCATCGCTAAGTTTATCGGTAGCAGATAAAAATATACTCGATACTAACTTGAATTTTTTTCAACCGGATACATTGCAAAATTTTACGCCGGAAGATGCGGATCTGGTAATGCTTACACAACATCAAAAAACAAATCCGCTTAATTCAAATACAACTCAGATTAGCAACTATGATAATGATTCAGGATTTACATTAAGCGGAACAATTGCAAATACTCAGGATGAACCTGTGGCAAACTGTATTATAACCATTCTTTCTAACGAAGCAATTCCTATTGTTGAAACAGATACTTCAGATAATAATGGTAAATTTAAATTTAACCTGCCTGCTTACGCAGGCGATACGAAGTTTACCTTTCAATTGAATGATATGAGAGGAAAAAGTTCAAGCGCTTATCACATAAATTTTGATACTGATTCAAAAGAACGTTTTTCAACTCCGGCTTATTTAAAAACAACTTTCCCTTTAAGCGCTTCGCTTCCATCAATAAAATCTGAATTAGTGACGTCTGATTCCGCACTTGCATTTTCAGGAAAACATTGGCTGAATCCTGTAACCGTGAAAACTTCAAACAAAATCGCGGATTACGACACAACAAAAAAAATAAGTCGCTTTTCGCATATCATTACCAGGGAAATGATTGGTAGCGGTCCGGGTATGGCAGGTGCAGCCTTATTAAATGTTCCCGGCATTAGATTAATGAATGGCTATGTAATTGTTGGAACGCCGAATGGCTTTTCCGATGTTACTGCTAAAGATGAGCCATTAGTGGTTTTAGACGGTGTAGAAATGGAAAGCCTGGCTCAGGGATACACTGATAATTCAAAAGGTGGTCCTGTTTTAAATTTTCTTAATTCGCTGTCCGTGCGCACCATTGATTTTATAGAAGTGCTAACTGGTCCTGCTGCTGCAGCTTACGGAATGGAAGGCGCAAAAGGCGTTATTGTGGTAAATACCACATCTAAAGATGAGGGTATTTCATCAACAGCAACAGGTTTAAAAAGTTTTTATGCAAAAGGATTTTATAACGATAAACCGTTTGAAATGCCGGATTATACAAACCGTCAAATTCAAAGATTAAAAACTCCCGATTTACGTAAAATGATTTATTGGAACGCAAATATAGTTACCAATAAAAATGGAGAGGCTTCGGTTGAATTTTTTTCTGCGGATGAAGCAACAACTTATGTAGGTGTTGTTACAGGAATAACTGTAAATGGTGATAAGATATATCAAACGTTTACTTTAAGCAGAAATTAAATGTTTATTTTTTTACTTCCATTAATTCCGCAATTGAAGGCGGTTCAACCCATGCACCATAATCTTTTATAAGATTGATAAGCTCATCCACTGCAACGTTGCTGTCAACATTTCGCTTGATAACATCTTTGCCTTTATATAAAGTGATTTTTCCAACACCGCTGCCAACATAACCAAAATCTGCATCAGCCATTTCACCGGGCCCATTTACAATGCAACCCATAATGGCAATTTTTACGCCCTTTAAATGATTTGTTACCGCACGAATTTTTGCAGTGGTTTCCTGCAAATCAAAAAGTGTTCTTCCGCAACTTGGACAACTAATATATTCTGTTTTAGAAATACGTGTTCTTGTTGCCTGTAAAATAGAAAACGAAGTTGCGTTTAAAAATTGATGATTGTTTTTAATAGGAATATAATTGCGGCCACTCAGCTTAGTGGTGTTCATTTTTTTAGGATCATTCATCAACCAGATGCCGTCACCAAAACCATCTAACAACAAAGCACCTGCTTCTGCAGAAAATTGAATTAGTTGTTCATCCACTTCACTGCAATTACTTTCAATACAAATTATAACCGGCGTTTTAATATTGCGCTCCATCAATTCAATTATATTGCGGCGTACATCTGCCATGCTATGTTTATTGGTTGAAAACAAACATAAAACAGCACTAACATCAGTCGCAATTAAATCAAATATTTTTTCTTTGATGGTTTTATCAATAGTGTGCACATCCATTGCAATAAAATTTTGCCTGGATGATTTTTCTTCACTGCCCAAATATTCTACACCTTCAAATAGTGGAAATGCAAACTCTAAACCTTCTTTATTAATAAAATTGTTTTTTTGTTCTATCCATGTTTTTGCATTGCATATAATTTTTAATGTTCCGGGTAAATGGAAATCTAAAATTTTATCTGCGGTATAAATATAATCTGCAGCCGAATCGCCGATGTTCCATTTATCTGTCGCTTCAGCATAACTATAACCAATTGCCTCTAAATCTTCTTTATTTATTTTTTCTTTTTGCATGAAATCCGCAATCACAACAGGCACTAACATGCCACCGATATTATTTACTTCATGTGTATGTCTGCGCTGATAATTAAAAGGATTATATGGAAGATGAACCGCTAACTGTTGAGCGTTGACCGTTGACTGTTGGCTATCTTTTACATGTAACTTATTCAATAAATTTTTTATTGGCGAATGATGCGCTCTGTTTTCATATCGTTTCACCAAATCTTTACAAACAGGAATTTCAAATTCAGGATCTTCAGTAAGTGAAACACGAATTGTATCACCCAATCCATCTTCCATTAATGTACCAATGCCAACGGCGCTTTTTATTCTTCCATCTTCTCCATCGCCTGCTTCTGTAACGCCGAGATGCAATGGATAGCATTCATTAAATTCTTCAAACATTATATTTACCAACAACCGATAAGCCTGTACCATTACCAGTGTATTACTCGCCTTCATGCTTAGCACAATGTTGTGATAATTTTCGCTTCGTGCAATGCGCAAAAATTCCATTGCACTTTCTACCATTCCCATTGGCGTATCACCATAGCGGCTCATAATGCGATCACTCAACGAACCATGATTTGTACCAATACGCATTGCAGTTCCATACTCTTTACAAATTTTAATTAACGGAGTAAAACGTTCACGTATGCGTTCTATTTCTTCCGAATATTCTGCATCAGTATATTCAATTTGTTCGAACTTTTTTTTATCAACATAATTGCCGGGATTTACTCTAACCTTTTCAACAATCCGTGCTGCAATCTCAGCAGCATTGGGTGTAAAATGAATATCTGCTACAAGCGGTATTTTGTATCCGCGTTTATGCAATTCATTTTTTATGTTGAGCAGATTCTCTGCTTCACGTTTTGAAGGTGCTGTTATACGTACAAGTTCTGCACCCGCTTTAATACATCTGATAGATTGTTCAACTGTTGCAAGCGTATCCATTGTATCAGTTGTCGTCATTGTTTGTACACGTACAGGATTTAAGTTGCCTAATAAAAGATCGCCAATCTTTACTTCACGTGTTTTTAAGCGGCTGTATTCTGTAAGAGAATTGCAATATACCTGCATAGGATTTTTTACAGTGTAAAGTTAGTAATTAGGAAATTAGTCAATTAGTTAATGTGAAAATTCAGGATTCATTTTTTACCAATCTTTCTCAGGCTGTGTAGTATTGTTTTTAGATTGTAATTTTTTTTGCAGTTGATTTTCCTGGTTGCGTAGTTCATTAAACTTCTGTTCCATCATATCTTTATTAACCGGCGGTTGCTTTTGTTGTTTCGGGTTTTGCTGTGGCTTTTGTTTTTTATTCTGAGGTTGATTTTGTTGCTGCTGTTTTTTTAAATCGTTGATGGCTTTTTGCAGATTTTCTCTTGCATCATCATCAGAAGGATTTTCTTTAAGTGATTCTTCAAAAAAAGTAATGCCATTTTGTAAATCTTTCTCTTTTATAAATGCGAGGGCTTTATTATAATTCGATTCAGATTTTAATGAATTAATATCAGCACTTGCAATTACTTCATCGTATTTTTTTTTGGCTTGTTGTGTTTCATTTTCCCTTTGTAAAGCATTGGCAAGATTAAAGCGTGCAGTATTATTTTCAGGTTGTTTACGCAAAGCATTTTTATAATTTTCAACTGCTGTTTTAAAATCTCCTTTTTTGTAGGCCTCATTTCCTTTTTCAATATCATTGTTTACCTTCTGCGCAAATAATGCGCTGCCGAACAAAGACAATAATATCGTTACAAAATATTTCAGATTAATTTTCTTTTTGTTTCAGGAATAAAAATTTCTGCAATCAACATTAGCAAAGCTATCAACACAAAAAATGGATAAAATGATGCATACTGACGTGTATTTCCCGGAGTTTCTATAGCTTTTTTTTCCATGTCATTTAATATGTTTGACATTTGTGTTGCTGTTGTTTCTGCATCATCCAAATGCATATAATTGCCGCCAGTTTTTTGTGCGATTTGTATAAGCTCTGTTTCGTTTAATTTACTGATAACTGTTTTGCCTTCTGCATCTGTTTTGTAATCGGCAGCACCGGGCTCTTTTATTGGTGCGCCTTCAGCACTTCCCACACCAACTGTATTTACAATTACACCATTATCCGCAAGCTGTTGCAATATTTCAGTTGAATGAGGATCGTGGTCTTCACCATCTGAAATTAACACAACCGCTTTATATTTTTTTTCTTTGGTGTTAAGCGAGTTTGCGCATAACTGAAGTGCATCGCCCACTACTGTTCCCTGCACCGGCACAACATCCGGCGAAGCATTAGACACATATAATTTCGCAACTGAAAAATCTGTAGTTAGGGGCATTTGCAGAAAGGCCCTGCCTGCAAACAAAACCAAACCAATACGATTATCACCTAACCGATCAATCATTGAATTTACAAATTGTTTTGCTGCATCAAGCCTTGATGGTTTTGTGTCTTCTGCCCACATGCTTTTGCTTACATCCAGTGCAATCATTACATCAATGCCCGCTTTATTTTCTTTTTCTCCCGCAACAGGCTTTCTTAAATTGGCGGCAGAAATTATTAATAAAGAAATAACAGCAAGTATTAATATAAACTTCAGGTTAAAACGCAGCGCAGAATAATTTTTTGTTAGCTGACTGATAAGCGTTTCATCACCTAAAATTTTGTTTGCTTTTTTTTTCCAATGTAAAACAGAAAAGAAAAGAGCCACGAGTGGAATAAGCACCAATAGCCCGGCCAATAATTCTGTATGTTCAAAAGAAAACATTGTTGCTGCAAGCTACAAGCATTGCGCCAATAAGAAAACGTTGCAAATAAAAATTATCGTTTGGTTAAGAGCATAAAAAAAGCAGGAGTTTATTTCCTGCTTTTTAAAGTTTATTATTTAATTATTCTTCTTCATCAAAATTCATTGCTTCGCGTGTAGTGGCGAGTAATTCATATTCTTCTTTATTACCCACAATTACATTTTCAAAATCGCGTAAGCCTGTACCGGCAGGTATCAAGTGTCCGGTTATTACATTTTCTTTCAAGCCAAGCATGTCATCACTCTTACCTTGAATAGCTGCTGAACTCAACACCTTTGTAGTTTCCTGGAACGAAGCAGCAGATATCCAGCTTTGCACACCCAATGAAGCTTTTGTAATACCAAGCAATACAGGTTTTGCAGTTGCAGGTTCTGCATCTCTTACTTCAACAAGTTTTTTATCAGTTCTGCGCAATAAAGAATTTTCTTCTCTTAATTCGCGCAAAGTGATAATTTGACCAGAGCGCAATTTTGAACTTTCTCCCGGATCTGTAACAACTTTCTTTTCGTAAATGCGATCATTTTCTTCAATGAAATCAAACCTGTCTTCCAGATCTTCTTCCAAAAATTTACTATCACCTGCATCTACAATTTCAACCTTCTTCATCATCTGGCGAACGATTACTTCAATGTGTTTGTCATTAATGCGTACACCTTGTAAACGATATACTTCCTGAATTTCATTCACCACATATTCCTGAACCGCAAACGGACCTTTGATTGAAAGTATATCTCCCGGCGCGGTTTGTCCATCACTCAGCGGTGTACCTGCTTTTACAAAATCACCATCCTGAACAAGGATTTGTCTTGTAAGCGGAACAAGATATTTCTTTATAATACCATCTCTTGCTTCAACTATTATTTCACGATTACCGCGCTTAATATTTCCGAAGGCAACCACACCATCAATTTCCGAAACAATTGCCGGATTGCTGGGAGAACGTGCCTCAAATAATTCCTGTACGCGTGGCAAACCACCGGTTATATCACCTGATTTACGAAGTGTTCTTGGAATTTTTACAATTACTTGTCCTGCAGTTGCCGAATCGCCTTCTTCTAAAATAAGACGGCTGCCAACAGGAAGATTATATGTTTTTATTTCTTTGCCTTCAACTATAATAGAAGGAATTTTTGTTTTATCTTTTGTTTCGATAACAACCTTATCGCGATGTCCTGTTTGCTCATCGGCTTCTTCACGGTAAGTAATACCTTCAATTACATTTTCAAATTTAATTGCACCTGCAACTTCAGCTACAACAACGTTATTAAAAGGATCCCATGTGCAAATTGTATCACCCTTTTTTACTTTTTGTCCATCCTTTACAGAAAGTGTTGCACCATAAGGAACGTTATTGGTGATAAGTAAACGATCATTTTTTAAATCCATGATACGTACTTCACCGGTACGACCAATAACAATATTAACTTTATCACCTTCATTATTTTGAGCGGAAACCGTACGCAAGCCATCAAACTGAACAGTACCATCAAACCTTGCAGTTAATGCAGATTCTACGGAAGCAGAACCAGCCACACCACCTACGTGGAATGTACGAAGCGTTAACTGCGTACCCGGCTCACCAATTGATTGCGCAGCAATAATTCCAACTGCATCGCCTTTTTGAGCGAGGTAACCTGTTGCAAGGTTTTTTCCATAACATTTTACGCAAACACCGCGTTTACTTTCGCAGGTTAATACAGAACGAATTTCAACGTTCTCAATTCCTGAATCATCAATCTGTTTTGAAACATCAGGAGAAATTTCTTCACCAGCCTTTATAATTAATTCATCGGTCTGCGGATCATATACATCATGTAAAGAAGTACGACCCATAATACGGTCTGCCAAAGATTCAATTACTTCTTCATTGTCTTTTAAAGCTGAAGTAGCGATGCCACGTAATGTGCCGCAATCTTCTTCAGTAATTACAACGTCCTGCGCAACATCAACCAAACGACGGGTTAAGTAACCTGCATCAGCAGTTTTTAAAGCTGTATCAGCCAACCCTTTTCTTGCACCGTGGGTAGAAATAAAGTAATCCAACACATTTAATCCACCCTTAAAGTTGGAAAGAATTGGATTCTCAATAACTTCAGAACCGGATGAACCGCTCTTTCTTGGTTTTGCCATCAACCCACGAATACCAACCAACTGTTTAACCTGTGTTTTAGAACCACGGGCACCGGAGTCAAGCATCATATAAACTGAATTAAATCCCTGTTTATCCTTAGACATTTCGTGGATTAAAGATTCAGTTATGCGCATATCCACGCGACCCCAAATGTCAATTACCTGGTTATACCTTTCGTTATTTGTGATAAGACCCATGTTGTAGCTTTCACGAATGTCTTCCACTTCTGATTTTGCGTTTTCAATCATTTCATTCCTTACATCCGGAATGATAAGGTCGTTTACGCTGAAGCTTAAGCCACCTCTGAACGCCATTCTAAAACCAAGCGTTTTTATATCATCCAAAAATTTTGCTGATTTTGGAACATCCGTAATCTTAATAATATCACCAATTATTTCCCGCAAATTTTTCTTGGTGAGTAATGCGTTTATGAAACCAACTTCTTTTGGTACAAACTGGTTAAACATTACACGACCAACAGTTGTATCAATCAATTTTTTTACAAGCTGTCCTTTTTCGCGAACATCTGCTTTTACTTTAACATGTGCATGAAGATCAACGATGCCTTCATTATAGGCAATCATTACTTCTTCGAGACTATAAAATATTTTTCCTTCACCTTTTACTTTTTCGCCATCAACACTCTTTTTGCCTTTGGTGATATAATATAAACCAAGCACCATGTCCTGCGAAGGAAGTGTGATTGGCGTACCATTCTGTGGGTTTAGAATATTGTGTGATGAAAGCATTAATAACTGTGCTTCTAAAATTGCAGCATTGCTTAGCGGAACGTGCACAGCCATTTGGTCACCATCAAAGTCAGCATTGAATGCGGTAGTTACCAAAGGATGCAACTGTATTGCTTTACCTTCTACCAATTTCGGTTGAAATGCCTGTATAGACAGACGGTGCAATGTTGGTGCACGGTTAAGCATTACTGGATGTCCTTTCAAAATATTTTCAAGTATATCCCAAACAACAGCTTCTTTTCTGTCAACTAATTTTTTGGCAGATTTCACTGTTTTTACAATACCTCTTTCAATTAATTTACGAATGATAAATGGCTTAAATAATTCTGCAGCCATATCCTTTGGTAAGCCACATTCATGCATCTTTAATTCAGGACCAACAACAATTACAGAACGACCTGAATAATCAACACGTTTACCTAATAAGTTTTGACGGAAACGGCCTTGTTTACCTTTAAGAACGTCACTTAAAGATTTTAAAGCACGTCCACCCTCTGCCTTAACTGCATTTGATTTACGGCTGTTATCGAATAAGCTGTCAACAGCTTCCTGAAGCATACGTTTTTCATTACGAAGAATTACTTCTGGCGCCTTAATTTCTAATAATCTTTTTAAACGATTATTTCTTATGATAACACGGCGATATAAATCATTTAAATCAGAGGAAGCGAAACGACCACCATCTAAAGGAACAAGCGGACGAAGTTCCGGCGGAATAACCGGAATATATTGCATCACCATCCATTCAGGGCGATTACTGATGCGGCTGTTAGCATCACGTAAAGCTTCTACAACACTCAGGCGCTTTAAAGCATCTGCCTTTCTTTGCTGAGATGTTTCGTTGGCAGCAGTTGTACGTAATGTGTAGCTTAAATCATCTAACTGAATGCGTGCAAGCAAATCATGCACGGCTTCTGCACCCATTTTTGCGATAAATTTCTGAGGGTCATCATCGGGCAAATACTGATTATCTTTTGGAAGATTATCAATTATATCGAGATATTCTTCTTCTGTTAACAGATCTCCAGGTTGCAGATTTTTATCTTCTCTTATACCCGGCTGAATCACTGCATATCTTTCATAATAAACAATGCTTTCAAGCTTTTTAGAACTCATACCGAGCAGGTAACCAATTTTATTTGGTAAACTTTTAAAATACCAGATATGCACGACCGGCACAACCAGTTTAATATGCCCCATTCTTTCACGACGCACTTTCTTTTCAGTTACTTCCACACCACAACGGTCGCACACAATGCCCTTATAACGAATTCTTTTGTACTTGCCGCAGGCGCATTCGTAATCCTTAACGGGACCAAAAATTCTTTCACAAAACAAACCATCACGTTCCGGCTTGTAAGTTCGATAATTAATTGTTTCAGGTTTTAAAACTTCACCAAAACTGCGCTCAAGAATACTGTCTGGAGAAGCAAGACCAATAGTTATTTTAGAAAAATTGACTTTGGGACGATTTTCTTTTTTAATAGCCATATTAAATTTCAATTTATCTGTTTAATCTTCTGGAGCAACAACTTTACAATCTATCAATATCTATGTATAATATACATAGCTTAAATTATAAGCAAGGCTTAAAATCTATTTTTATTATAATGATATTTTTTTGTTGAAATAAATGGTGAAAGACGATTCAATGCTCCAAAAAACATAAGTCGGCAAAGGTAATGGAATTTGAATAAAAAATTACAGAAAAATATAAAGCTTTCTTAATTTATACAATAAAATTGCCCAAAAAACACTTCGGGTAAAAATTCAAAAGAGAGCATTTAAAACTTCTCCATAATACCCAGCCCAAATAAAGCAAAATCATATTTAACAGGGTCGAGCGGGTCAAATTTTTTAAGATTGGCTGTGAGCCCAAGTGCAGCTTGCCAATCAATTGGTTTACGCTGCAATAATTTAAGGCGTTTTGCTACTCTCGCCACGTGCAAATCTATAGGGCAAATAAGTTGAGATTGTTTAATATTAGACCAAATACCAAAATCAACACCTTTATTATCCTTGCGTACCATCCAGCGTAAAAACATATTTAGCCTCTTACAATTTGATTTTTTTTCAGGCGTAGCAATATGCTTTTTTGTTCGGGGCGGCACATCTTCCAGGGAAAAGAAATAATGATGAAAACCAATCAGCATTTGCTCAATATTATGACCCCATTTTGTAAAAGCATTTTCTAAAGAATTATTATGCTGATAATGGTATTTCAAAAACTCAATAAAATAAAGCAGGTCTGTTGCATTAAAAGTGCGATGCTTAAAATCCAATAATCTTTTTAATCTGCCCAAATCCTGGTTCAAACAAAATTCATGCGGCTGCATATCCATTAGCTGCATTAATTCTTTGGACTTATTAATGATGGTTGTTCGATTTCCCCAGGCAAAAACAGCAGTAAAAAAAGCAGCAATTTCTATGTCTTGTTTTTTTGTAAAGAGATGTGGAATGCTTATAGGATCATCCTTGATAAAAGCCGGCTGGTTATATTGTTCAACTTTTTTATCGAGAAAATTTTTTAAATTATTTTCAGCTTCTGTATTCATCTTACACAAAAAAAACACATGTGCATAATTTAACCAAAACAGTATAATGAAACTGCTGCTGCATTCTTAAATTGCACGTTGCTATGGATAAGTTTATTGTTTCAGCAAGAAAATATCGCCCTCAAACTTTTGATTCTGTTGTCGGTCAGCAGCACATTACCACCACATTAAAAAATGCAATCAAAAATAATCAACTGGCGCATGCTTTTTTATTTTGTGGACCTCGCGGCGTGGGTAAAACAACCTGTGCGCGTATTCTTGCCAAAACAATTAATTGTGAAGATTTGCAACCAACCGGCGAAGCATGTAATCACTGCAATTCGTGTAAGAGTTTTAATGAAGGCACATCTTTAAATATTCATGAGCTTGATGCGGCCAGTAATAATTCTGTTGATGATATTCGAACGCTTGTTGAGCAAGTGCGTTTTATGCCGCAAGCAGGTAAGTATAAAGTGTATATTGTAGATGAAGTGCACATGTTAAGCGCCGCTGCGTTTAATGCATTTTTAAAAACCCTGGAAGAGCCGCCACCATTTGCCATTTTTATTTTGGCAACTACGGAAAAACATAAAATCATTCCAACTATTTTATCACGTTGCCAGATATTCGATTTTAAGCGAATTACTACAAACGATACTGTTGAACATCTGCAGGAAATTGTTGATAAGGAAAATATCAAAGCACAAAAATCAGCCTTGCAAATTATTGCGCAAAAGAGCGAAGGCTGTATGCGGGATGCGCTAAGTATTCTTGATAAAATTGTAAGCTTTACGAACGGTGAAGTGAATTATCAAAATACGCTTGAGCATTTGAATATTTTAGACGAAGATTATTATTTTAAACTGCTCAATAATTTATTGCAACAGGATATTGGCGGTGCAATGTTATTATATGATGAAATAAACAGCAAAGGTTTTGAAGGTGATATGGTATTAAATGGTTTTGCTGAATTTATGCGCAACCTGCTGGTAAGTAAAAATGAAAAAGCCGCAATATTGCTTGATGTAGTGGAAGGCATGCAGCAAAAATATATTGATAAAGCAGAGCAAGTGAGCATGTCTTATCTTGTTAGTGCTTTAAATGTTTTAAATGAAGCGGAGATAAATTATAAAATGGCGCGCAACAAGAGGCTGCATGTTGAACTTGCGTTGATTAAACTTAATTATCTGCAACAGGCAATTGAATTAGTGAATGATAATGGCAATGTGATTAAAAAAAAGCGGGTTGATGCGCCTGTAATTCATAAACAAAAAACTATTGCCACAATCAATATTCAAAAACCTGTTGAGAAAGAGTCAAAACTTTTTATTAAAGAGAAGAAGGCGGTAATAACAGAGATTATAGCAAACCACAATACAGAAACAAAAATTGCTCCAGGTGAAATATTGCATGAAGTTAAAGAAGCCATACCTAAATATTCAATACCTAAAAACGCAAACGGCAGCAAGAAAAACGTGCTTGAGCTTTTAAGAGATAAAGTAGGAGCGGAATATAATGTTACGGAAATAAAAGATGCCGAAGCACTTACTGATGCAAGATTAAAAGAAGTTTGGAATGAATATGCCGCGAAGCTTGAAACGCAGGCTAATAAACATTCAACCGTTCAAACATTTAAATCTGCTAAACTGCATGTTGAGGCTGATAATTTCTTTACTGTTACGGTTAACGCCATCACACAACAAAAATTTATTGAGCAGGAAAAAACCATGTTGTGTGATTTTATTCAGCAATCATTTAATAACCGCAGTATTAATTTTAAAATTTTGGTTGAAGCAGGCGAGCAAGAAGAAATTCCATTGCATCTTACATTAAACAGCCGCCAGAAATTTGAACGCATCGCCGAAAAATATCCACTGGTACGGGAGTTAAAAAATCGTCTAAACCTTGATATAGACTATTGACCATGATTTGCGAATTGTGGAAACATTCCCTTCTAACGTCTTACATCTCACCTTTATTCTTTTTAATTATTGTTTGATAATATTTACAAACCGGTTTCAATCCGCATTCATCACATTTCGGATTTCTTGCAACGCATACATAGCGCCCATGTAAAATAAGCCAGTGATGCGCTTTATGAATGAGCCCTTTCGGTATAAATTCTATTAATTGTTTTTCCGCCGCTAAAACTGTTTTGGCATTTATCGTTAAGCCAATTCTTGCTGTCACACGGAACACGTGTGTATCTACAGCCATGTTTGGTTGAGCATCGATAACAGAAGTAATAACGTTTGCTGTTTTTCTGCCAACGCCGGGTAACTTCATCAGGTCTTCAACCGTCATTGGTATTTGTCCTCCAAAATCTTCCATAATCATCTTCGCCATGCCAATTAAATGCTTTGTTTTATTATTTGGATATGATATGCTTTTAATAAAAGGAAACAGTTCATCAAATTCTGCTTTGGCCAATTCTTTAGGCGAAGGGTATTTTTCAAAAATTGCAGGTGTAGTCATATTCACACGCTTATCTGTGCATTGTGCAGAAAGAATAACAGAAACCAATAATTGATAGGGATTATCATAAACTAGTTCTGTTTCAGCAACAGGAATATGCTTTTCAAAATAATCAATACAGAATTGGAAACGTTGCTTGCGGGTCATAAAAAAAATTTCTGTTCGCGCCAACGAAATTAGCTTTCGAACAGAAATTTTTAAGATTATTATACTACAACCGGCTTGCGCATTGCATAGCGCATAATGTTTTGAACGGTTTGCTTTCGGGGAGTGCTTAACTGGATTGAATTTAACCGAACAAGAGCTTCTTTTAATACAGTAAACTTTTCGCGTAACGACCAGTTAATTAAAAGTTCTTCTGCAATTAAATTCGTTTTCTCGTTGTCTAACTCCCCTGCATTGTATAATAATAAATCTTCCGGAGTAAAATTTGGCATAGCTCAAAATTTTAGTTAACAAATTTTTACTCACAGAATATTGGAAATATAAAACCACCAAACTGGTTAATAATTCAAACGGTGATAAAAACCTTATTATTGTTTATCTCCAGATTTTTTTTGATTATCAGGCTCGCTTACCACAAAAAGGTCTTCATTATCTTTTTTTAGCAAATACTTTTCACGGGCATATTTTTCTAATGCGGCAGCATTATTTTGTAAATCAGACAGGTTCCTTTTTGTTTGATCAATCTGTTGCTGATAAAATTTTTTACTTGCAAGCAAATCGTTTAATTGTTTTTTGCGCTCGAGCTGGTTAAAGATGTCATTATGGTCTATAAACAACATTACTACTGCAAAAACAGTTAAGGTTAAAATATATTTATTGCGAAAGAATGTGATTATATTTTTCACCTGGTTCATAGAAACAATTGTATTATAAAATTACGCAATCCCGCAGCTATTATTATTAACGTGTGAATATGTGTATAATTATTTACTGAAACTAATTTTCCCTTTCGGATAAACAGCGCTTCTGCCTAATTCTTCTTCAATTCTTATTAACTGATTATATTTCGCTATTCTATCTGTTCTTGAAGCTGAACCAGTTTTTATCTGGCCACAATTTAGTGCCACAGCTAAATCGGCGATGGTAGTATCTTCTGTTTCTCCGCTGCGATGGCTCATGATGGTTGTGTAAGCATTTGTTTGCGCCAACTGAACCGCATTAATGGTTTCAGTGAGCGTTCCTATTTGGTTTACTTTGATAAGAATACTGTTTGCCACGCCATTATCAATTCCGCGTTTCAGAATTTTTGTGTTGGTAACAAACAAATCATCACCAACCAACTGCACTTTATTACCTAAAGCAATAGTTAGTTTTTTCCAGCCGTCCCAATCTTCTTCAGCCATCCCATCTTCAATTGAAATAATAGGATACTTATTCACCCATTCGCTCCAGTAAGCAACCATTTCATCGCTGCTTATTATTTTGCCGCTGCTTTTATAAAATTTATACTGGTCATTAAAATACATTTCACTGCTGGCTGCATCGAGCGCAATTCCAATCTGCTCACCTGCTTTATAACCTGCTGCATCAATCGCCTGCAAAACTGTTTCAATTGCTTCTTCATTGCTTTGAATATCGGGTGCAAAACCGCCTTCGTCACCAACATTTGTACTGTAGCCTTTCTTTTTTAAAACAGTTTTTAGCTTATGAAAAACTTCAACGCCCCAGCGCAATGCTTCGCTAAAGCTATTTGCGCCAATGGGAACAATCATGTACTCCTGGTAATCTATTTTATTATCTGCATGCACACCACCGTTTAAAATATTCATTAACGGCATAGGAAGAACAGTAGCATTCACACCACCGAGATAACGATACAACGGCAAATCGCTTTCCATTGCTGCCGCTTTTGCCGCCGCCATAGAAACTGCAAGCGTAGCATTAGCGCCGAGCTTACTTTTATTATCTGTTCCATCAATCTCTATAAGCTTTGCATCAATGCCGGTTTGGTCATCTACGCTCCATCCGGTAAGCTTTTCGGCAATAATATTATTTACGTTTGATACTGCTTTTAAAACGCCTTTTCCAACATATACTTTATCATCTGCATCGCGCAATTCAACGGCTTCATGTATGCCGGTTGATGCGCCACTGGGCACTGCAGCACGACCTAAAAAACCTGCTTCTGTAATTACTTCTGCTTCTACTGTTGGATTGCCGCGGCTATCAAGAATTTGCCGCGCATGAATGCTTACTATCTCGCTCATAATTTATTTAATTGAAGTGCAAATAAACAATGTTATATGGAAGAAGAAAAATTGAGCTTCTAAAATAGAAATGAATATTATAAAAAAATCAAAGGCTTTGAACACCGGGTTGTCGCTCCCTAAATTTGCGTTATGAGCACATGGTACTACATTAGCATATGGCTGCATATAATTTGCGTAAGTTTTTGGCTTGGCGGCATGTTATTTCTGCCACTTGCATTGTTACCTGCTATAAAAAATCATCCTGACAGAGCAAAACTATTAATGAAAACCGGTTTAAAGTTTCGTTTTTACGGATACATAGTACTTGGTGTGTTGCTGATAACAGGTGTTACGAATATTTATTTGCGTGGAATTGATGTGTCTGCAAATTTTTTTATTGAAAGCAGGTATGGCAATCTTGTAATTGCAAAATTTATTCTCTTCCTTTCTATAATTGCCATAAGCTTATGGCATGATGCACATGCAAGAAAAAGAATGCTTGATGAAGAGCACAATAAAAAATTTAAGATGGTTGCACGATGGAGCGGCAGGTTGTTATTATTGATTTCTTTAACGATGGCTTTTATAGGTGTAATACTTTCCCGCGGCGGATGATGTGCTTTAAGAAATTATTTCCCGGCTGATATAATAGTTGCAGAATATTCTATAATAAGTCTTCCATTTGTAAGCATTTTATTACAAGCTTCAAATACTTCATTTTTTATTTTTTTGCGTGTTGCTTCATCTGTTTTATTTAAAGCGCTTACAACAGGAGCTGCTATATCAGTCATAAATTGCCAATATTGTTCCGCTGAACCATAATCCACTTTATCAGAGAGAATTTCTTCTTTCACATTTTTAAAACCGGCATTTTCAAACAACGCTTTAATAAATCCCTGCTTTGCACAACGAAATATGCCAGGTGCACCTGGCGGAGGCTGCGGTATTTCAAGATGGTTTGACAAAGCTTTCGACATCAGCGTAACCCAGGCATTCTTTTCTGGTTCACCCCAAACGGAAGTTGCAATTTTTCCATTGCTTTTACAAACACGAAACATTTCATTTGCCGCAAGCTGCACATCAGGAAAAAACATAAAACCCAGCCGGCAGCTTACCTTATTAAAAAAATTGCTTGTAAAAGGAAGATTTGAAACATCTGCCACTTTAAACTCGATATTATTAATATTGCGTTCATTTGCATAAGTGCGTGCAATATTCAACATCTCATCGCTTAAATCTGTTGCATACAATTCTCCATTTGTTACGATAGAAGCAATGGTAAGTGCCGGTTCGCCGGTTCCTGACGCAATATCCAAAACCACATCATTGCTTTTTATATCCAATGCTTTTATAATTGCATTACCCATTGGCTTTAAAAAGTTCATATTAAACTCATCCCATTTTCTCCAGCCACCG
>JAICKT010000462.1 GCA_025927795.1 Parafilimonas sp.
ATCCATATTTTTAAATAGCGAAAACGGCAGATAGCCTCTTAAGTTCATGTTATATCTAAAAGCCGGGTAACCGGTTTTTAATTTATTTTTTGGAGAAAGAAAACTTATTTCAGTGCGTTCAACCGAACCACAAAACTCACCCCAATGAATATTCATATGCATAATGGTGAATTTAAACTATAAAAACTGAATAGCAAGTGTGATAACCCGAATTAACATAGCATGTTTATTGTGTAGTAAGAATTATAATACATGCTCATTCATCACATTGTTTAAAGTCAACACCTGTAGATTATAAGGCTTATATTTTGCAAATATTTCTAAAAGCAATCAATAAACTCTATGCTAAAAAAATACCCATTTTACATTAAGAGTACCACAATATTGTTTGGTCTCACACTACTGGTGTACGCTTTATTTAATCTTAAAGAAATACTTATACCCATTGCATTCTCTTTAATGCTCGCCATTATATTAAATCCAATGTGCAACTGGTTTGCAAAAAAAAGAATATCACATGTCTGGTCAATAATATTGTCTTTATTGGTGGCTGTTCTTGTTATTAGTGGCATAGCTTATTTTCTGTCATCACAAATAGCTGGTTTTTCAAATGAATTACCTGTTCTTAAGAAAAAACTTATTGAACTTTTTGCTCAATTACAAACTTTTATTGACGCGCGGCTGAATATAGATATTGAAAAACAAAATGAATGGATAAGCAACGCAGGCAAAAGCATACAGCCATTTATAGGGCAAACACTTGGCACAGTAGTAAGCTCTCTTCTTGTCATAATTTTATTACCTGTATATACTTTCCTGCTTCTTTTTTATAAAACTTTAATCCTCAATTTTTTTTATGAAGTTTTTGCTGAAAAAAATTCAAAGGAAGTTGGAGAAATATTAAGTGCAACTAAAAAATCTATACAAAGCTATGTAGTAGGTTTACTGCTGGAAGCATTAATTGTTGCTATATTAAATACAACTGCTTTATTGATATTGGGAGTAAAATATGCTATTTTACTTGGAGTTATCGGAGCTATTTTAAATGTATTGCCATACATTGGCGGAATTATTGCCCTGGCTTTACCGGTACTTATTGCAACCATAACAAAAAACGGATTTCACACCCAGTTATTAATTATCATCGCTTATATAATTATACAGTTTATAGATAATCATTTTCTTATTCCATATATAGTTTCATCCAAAGTAAAAATCAATGCCTTAATTTCTATAATCATGATATTTCTTGCAGGAGCAGTTTGGGGAATAGCTGGTATGTTCTTATCTATTCCATTTACAGGGGTTTTAAAAATTATTTTTGACAGGATACCGGACTTAAAGCCATGGGGCAAACTTTTGGGTGATGAAATACCGACGCATCATAAAGGTGAGATATGGGGACTGAGAAGAAAGAAAAAATCATTATCTGAAAAAATTGTTGAATAATTATTATGATTATGTACAGGCAACTTGTTGTACGTTAGTGGCATTGAAAAACATTACTGCTGTTTATTTTTTGCCTGCTTTTTAAAATAACCTCTCAATAAAAAATTATGCTGCAGCGCCTCAAGATCTTCATTCAATTTTTCACTGCTTGCTTCAAGATTCTTGATGGTAGTTTTTAATGATGCTGCAACATCTGCATCGTTTATTAGTACGCCTGCTGCATTATCTTTTCTGTTTAAACTTTCACCGGTAGTTTTTAAATTATCTAAGAACTGAGAGGCAGTATTTGCTGATTCTCTTAATTTAATAACAGTGCTCTTTAGATTATTAAATACCGTTGTATCTGTAACAACTTCATTCGTTAAACTGCCTGGTGTATTTAATTTTGAAGTAAAAGCCTGAATATCTGAAACTACTTTTTTGCTGTTGACTGAAGCTGCTTCAAAGTTTGCTGTGGTTGCCTGCAAATTATTAACTGTAATTTTTAATTTATTTGAAAGTGATGCATCATTTAATAATGTGCCTATTGTTCCGCTGCCGCTATCTATTTTGTTCGCTATACTCTTAAAGCTATTTGTTATCACCAATAAATTTTTATTGTTTGCCTGTAAGGTTACAAGCATGTCTTCTGTACTGAGCGCTTTTTCTACTTTTAAAAAATCACCTTTTGTTACCGATGCTGTTGCAGCGCCGCCGCCATAAATAATAATAATCTTATTTCCTATTAAACCATCAGAACCAATTTTTGCTTTGGCATCTTTGTGAATATGTGATGCCGCATTTTTTTCAATATTCATAGTAACCAATACCTGGAAATTTCCGTAAAAACTAATCTTTTTTATTACGCCAACTTTTACACCTGAAAACCAAACATTACCACCTTCCTGTAATCCTCCCACATCATTAAAAACGGCATTAATTGCAAAGGCTTTTACAAAAGTTTTCTTTTGATTGCCTAACGTAAAAACAGCTATAATTAAAATCGCTAGTCCAAGAAATACAAAAATTCCTACTATAACAGGACGGTTGTTTTTTATTGATTTCATTTTAGTATTGTTTAAATTTTATAGACATCATAGCAAATTATATGTAATAAAATTTTTGATGATTTTATCTTGTATCAATAAAATTATAATCATAAAAGCTTTTCACATTTTCATTATCAGAATCAAAAACTTCTTTAAAAGTTCCCTGTTTTAAAAATTTGCCATTAACAAGCATGGCTATCCTGTTTCCTGTTGTTTTAGCACAGGTAAGATCATGCGTTATTATAATAGAGCTAGTATTATATTGTTGCTGAACCTCATTAATTAAATTGTTTATTTCAACACTGGTAATGGGGTCAAGCCCTGAAGTGGGTTCATCATACAACATCACTTCAGGTTGAAGAATTAATGTTCGTGCAATACCAATGCGCTTTCGCTGACCACCTGAAAGCTCTGCCGGTAATTGATTTATAACTTGTGGCAATCCTATATCTTCAAGAACTTTTTCAATGGCTTCATTCACCTCTTTGCCGGTTAAATTTCTTTTATTTCTCACAAGTGGAAATGCAAGATTTTCTTTTACAGTCATACTATCGTAAAGTGCGCTGCTTTGAAAAGAGAATCCAATTTTTGAACGTAGTTTACGTAACTCTTTTTCGTTTAATTGTTCAACTTCTTTTCCTAATACTTTTATCTCACCACTATCAGGTTTTAAAAGTCCCACAATAATTTTTATTAAAACAGATTTGCCAGTTCCTGATTTGCCCAGCACCACCAGGTTTTCTCCTTTAAATACATCTACATCTACTCCGTTTAAAACAGTAACCTCTCC
>JAICKT010000648.1 GCA_025927795.1 Parafilimonas sp.
CCTTGCAAAAATTCTTCGAGCGAGCTTACTTCAAGATAATCAAACAGGGTTTTTACAGCAACACGTGTACCTTTAAAAACAGGTACGCCTGCAGCAATTTCTTTATCAACAGTTATGTACTGCGTTGCATTCATAAAAACGTTTTAATCAAAGTTAGATAATTCATTTTGTTTCCCGTAATGTCAAAGAGCTTACGTGACTTTATACCGTTCCGCATCACTATACTTAAATTCCACACCTATTCCAGATCTGGTTATATCTGGATAAATACAGCCATTCTTCGGTTGCATTACTCCCTCAAACAACATGTTTTCTATTCTTGCATGATCATAAAAATATTCAGCGATATAAAAGTCACTTAAGCTAATGGCAGCATGCAAATGCAACGCCGGCGCACAGTGCGATGAGAACAGAATTTGCTGCGCTTCTGCCAATGCACCGGTTTTTAAAAAATTAGTAATCCCGCCGCACCGGGTAGCATCTGCTTGCAATACATCAACTGCATTAGCTTTAAGCATGTGAAAGAAGTATGGAAGATTGTATCCATATTCACCGGCTGCAATATTTACTTCAGATGGAACATGCTCACGAACAAATTGCAAGCCTTCTAAATTATCCGAAGTAACAGGTTCTTCAAACCAACTAATATTATATTCTGCAAATTGATATGATTTTTCAATTGCCTGTTTAACGGTATAAGCACCATTTGCATCTACAAATAATTTTGCATTTTTACCAATTGCATCTCTTGCTTCTTTTACACGTTCCACATCTTTTGATGCATCGGTTCCTATTTTCATTTTTACATTTTGAATTCCTTCATCTACCCAACCACTTAATTGTTGGTGCAACTGTTTTTTGTTGTATGACGTAAAACCGCCGCTTCCGTAAATCAACATACTGTCTTTTGCTTTGCCTAATAAATTGCAGAGCGGCACATCAAATATCTTTGCTTTCAAATCCCATAACGCATTATCTACAGCAGATACAGCCATCATCGCAATTCCAACCTGGCCATCATTGCGAATTGCAGCAATCATTTTTGCATTGAGTGACGGAATATCTAATGCATTTGCATCAGCAACAATTTTCTTTAAAACTTTATCAATAACAATTGCTGTTGCTTCATTTGCGTACGTATAACCAATGCCTGTTTTATCAGCGGCAATTATTTCGACCAAAACAAGTGTTGTGCTGTTCCACTCAGTTGTGCCATCGGCTTCAGGTGTTGCTGTTGGAATTTTGTATGCGCTAACTTTTACATCTTTTATTCGTATGCTGTCTGATGATTTCACTTTTACTTTAAACCAACACTTTTTTAAACATACATGTTGGTCATTTTCTTTTTCTGAATCTTCTTTAATGTTGATAGAAAATGTTCATGATTTATTCAATCTTATGCCTTAAAAAAATACCCAGGAATAAGGTACAAAGCACTTACTACCTCCCGAATCTTTTAATCGCATATATTTTTTTGACCACCCAAGAATTAATCATTCGATTATCAATTAACCACCTCACTTTTTTCCTCTTCTTTATGTGGAATAAAGTTTTCAATTACATCTTTCCATGATTGCTTTATCATATCCCATGTATTTTCATCGCCTTTAACCATAGAAGACATAA
>JAICKT010000261.1 GCA_025927795.1 Parafilimonas sp.
CTCTCCAAACCTCCCTAAAGGGAGACTTTGAAAGAGGTTGATATTCGAAAACTTATTGAACCAGCAAGAATAATGAGTGAATCGCTAAATAACAATCAGGCTACGGGCGCTCCCTTTAGAGAGCGGGGAGGGTTTCGAATTAAAGTATGTGGCTTAACAGATGTGCAACAGGTTCGTCAACTCAACGATTTAGGAATTGAGTTTGCCGGTTTTAATTTTTATCCGCGTTCGCCCAGATATGTGTATAAAAAAATGCCTGCCACATCAATAAAAAAAATTCGAGGAGAAATAAATAAGGTGGGTGTTTTTGTAAATGAAGACCCGGAGGAATTATTAAGAACAGTTGATGAATGTGGTTTGTATTTGGTGCAATTGCATGGTGATGAATCGCCGCGCTATTGCGAAAGAATTTCAAATTATGTTGGCGTGATAAAAGTTTTTCGCTTGAGCGAAAATGATAATGTAGAATGGAAAATTAAAGACTATTATGATGCGGCTGATATGTTTATGTTCGACACAGAAAGTATTGCGTATGGTGGTTCGGGAAAAAAATTTGACTGGAAAATTTTGCAGGGTTTAGAAATAAAGAAACCATTTTTTTTAGCTGGCGGAATCAGCGCAGAAGATGTTGCTGAACTGCAAAATTTATCAAAAGAAAAAGTGGCTAAGGATTTATTTGCTGTTGATATAAACAGCAAGTTTGAATTAGCACATGGCGTAAAAGATATTGATTTGATAAAATCTTTTCGGACCAGGATTTTAACCTGATTGATGGCTCTGCGAAGTCTCCGGACTTCGCAGAATTATGCTGCAAGTCTCCAGACTTGTAATAATTAAATTTAAATGATAACAGTACGTTCAGCAACAGAAAAAGATTTGCAGGCTACGCTTGATATTTACAATGAAATCATTGCAAACAGTACTGCAATATTTCAATATGAACCACAAACACTGGAGATGCGCAAAGCATGGTTTGCAGAAAAGAAGGAAAAAAATTATCCTGTGTTTGTTGCAGAAGAAGATAATGTGATTGTAGGTTTCAGCACATTTGGGCAATTCAGAAATTGGCAGGCGTATAAATATTCAGTCGAAAATTCTGTTTATGTGAGAGCAGATTGCAGAGGAAGAGGAATTGGCAAGTTATTATTACAGCCGTTAATTGACACTGCGAAGCAAATGCAGTTGCATACAATTATTGCAGGCATCGTTGCAGATAATGAAGCAAGCATTGCTTTACATAAACAATTTGGTTTTATTGAGGTTGCACATTTTAAAGAAGTAGGTTATAAGTTTAATAAATGGCTTGATTTAAAATTTTTACAATTGATGTTATAGGCTCTGCGAAGTCTCCGGACTTCGCAGGATTATGCGACAAGTCTCCAGACTTGTAACAAATATTTAAAGACTCAATTATGGAAGAAAATTATTTCAAAGAAGGATATGCAATCAAAGACCAATTTGCCACTCATTTCCTCACACCTACTGTTTGTGGTTGGATAGATTTATTTACACGCAAAATTTATAAAGAAATTTTAATAGACGCATTTAAGCATGCTCAACAACAAAACCAATTAATTTTAAACGCTTATGTTATTATGAGTAATCATGTGCATTTAATAGCAAGAGCAAATGATAAACAAGAAAAAACACTAAGCGATATAATAAGAGATTTTAAAAAGTTTACGCATCATCAAATGATGCTGCTTATAGAAAGTGAAGCAGAAAGCCGCCAAAGCTGGACGCTTCATCAATTTGCATATTATGGAAAATATAATCCCAATAATAAGGCAAATCAAATATGGACAAACAATAATCATCCTGAAGAATGTTTTAGTAAAGCATTTACAGAATCTAAGTTGAATTACATACACGAAAATCCGGTGCGTGCCGGCATTGTAAGAAATGCTGAAGATTATATTTATTCAAGTGCTTCAAATTATGCAGGCAAAAGAGGAATTTTAGATGTTGAGTTTATTTAGAAAGTCAGAGACTTTGCGCATAGTACTGCGAAGTCAGGAGACTTCGCAGAGCATCGATTATAAGTACAGTGACATAACAGAGAAAATTATTAAAGCATGTATGGTTATTCATAATGCACTTGGCAATGGATTTCAGGAAGTAATTTATCAAAGAGCGCTGGCAATAGAATTTGAGTTAATGGAAATAAAATTTCAAAGAGAATTTTGCATGCCAATTTATTATCGGGAAAAACAAATTGGTGAAAGAAGAGTTGATTTCTTAATTGAAGAAAAGATTTCAGTTGAAATAAAAGATTTAATCAAACTTGAAAATGTTCATTTAGCGCAAGCCATGAATTATCTGGAAGCTTATAATCTTGAAGTTGGAATGCTCGTAAATTTTGGAGCAAATAGTTTAGAATGGAAAAGATTATTCAACAAAAAGTATAAACAATTAATATAATCAGAACAATAAGTAAATAAGGATAAATCATGGTTCAGACAATTATTCCAAATAACAAAGGCACATACAAGCAACCAAATATTTTCGGTTATTACGGAAATTTTGGTGGCGCTTATATTCCAGAAATGCTGCACAGAAATGTAGAAGAGCTGCGTGATAATTATTTAAAGATTATGTATGATGAAGCATTTCAAAAAGAGTTTCAAAATTTATTGCATGATTATGCGGGAAGACCAACACCTTTATTTTTTGCAGAGCGATTAAGCAACCAGTTCAACACAAAAATTTATTTAAAGAGAGAAGATTTAAATCATACCGGCGCACATAAAATAAATAATGCAATCGGGCAGGTTTTGTTAGCGCTGCGTTTAGGCAAAAAAAGAATAATTGCAGAAACAGGTGCCGGTCAGCATGGTGTGGCTACTGCAACAGTGTGTGCATTAAAAGGACTTGAATGTATTGTGTATATGGGTGTGAAAGATATGGAGCGCCAGCAACCAAATGTTGCGCGCATGAGAATGTTAGGTGCTGAAGTTAGACCTGCAACAAGCGGCAGTCAAACTTTAAAAGATGCAACAAACGAAGCAATAAGAGACTGGATAAATAATCCAAATGATACACATTATGTAATTGGTTCGGTTGTCGGTCCGCATCCTTATCCAGATATGGTAGCACGGTTTCAAAGCGTGATAAGTGAAGAAATAAAAAAACAACTCAAAGAAAAAACCGGCAGCGAGTTACCAAATTATGTGATGGCTTGTGTTGGTGGCGGCAGTAATGCAGCTGGGGCATTCTATCATTTTTTAGATGATTTATCAGTGCAGTTGGTTGCTGTTGAAGCCGCAGGTTGCGGTATTAATTCGGGCATGAGTGCAGCCACAACACAATTGGGTAAGCCAGGTGTTTTACACGGAAGTAAAAGTTTGGTGATGCAAACAGCAGATGGTCAGGTTGTAGAGCCACACAGCATTTCAGCAGGATTAGATTATCCCGGCATCGGACCTTTACATGCGCACTTATATGAAAGCGGTCGCGCAAAATTTTTATCTGCAACAGATAAAGAAGCAGTGGAAGCAGCATTCAATCTTACTAAAATGGAAGGGATTATTCCGGCGCTTGAAAGTTCACATGCATTGGCTGCATTAAATCAAATGCGATTTAAAAAAGATGATGTAGTTGTAATTTGTTTAAGCGGTCGTGGTGATAAGGACATGTCGACTTATATGAAATACATGAATGAGTTATGAATTATAAATTATGAACAGACTCGAAGAATTATTTACAAGAAAAAAATCGAATGTTTTGAATGTGTTTTGTACTGCAGGGTTTCCGCAACTCAACAGCACATGGGAAGTAATGAAAGCATTGCAGGATAATGGCGCAGATATAATTGAATTAGGAATGCCATACAGCGACCCGCTTGCTGATGGACCTGTTATTCAGGCAAGCAATACAAAAGCATTGCAAAATGGAATGACAATGCAATTGCTGTTTGAACAACTCAGAGATTTCAGAAAAGAAATTTATGTGCCTGTAATTTTAATGGGCAATATTAATCCTGTCTTACAATTTGGTTTTGAAAATTTTTGTAAACAAGCTGCCAGCTTACCTGTTGATGGAATCATTCTTCCTGATTTACCTGAATACGAATTTGAAAATGAATACGGCGCCATTATAAAAAGATATGGATTGGATTTTATTTTTCTTATAACGCCTGAAACATCCGAAGAAAGAATAAAAAAACTTGATACATTAAGCACAGGTTTTTTGTATGTGGTTTCATCATCTTCAACCACAGGAAACAAAAAAGATTTTACAGAAGTTGAAAAATATTTGCAACGATTACAAAACATGCAATTAAAAAACTCTTTAATAGTTGGTTTTGGTATAAAAGATAAATCCACATTTCAGTCTGCGTGTAAATATGCAAATGGCGCAGTTATCGGTACGGCATATATTAAAGCACTTGAAAACGCAACCGATATTCAATCAGCTACAAAAGCGTTTTTATCGTCTATCATAAATTAATAAGATAGATATTAATTTTGTTTTATGACCGTCATGCCGGTGGAGACGAGACATCTAACGAGTTAAAACAACTTAAACACATGGGAGATTTCTCCTTCGTTGAAATTGACGACCTAAACAATCTTATACTAATTGAACAGACTAAAATGCAAACAATCATAAATTAGATAAACATTAAGCAAATGATAGTTAATTTGCATGTTTAAAATTCAATTACTATAATCATTAAAATAATTTCATGAGGCGTTTGGTTTTTTTTCTTCTGATATTTCCTTTGTTGTTACAGGCACAAAGCAAAAAGGCTTTTTTAATTACAGGTAAATTAAAATCAGTGCCTGAAAATGCACAGGTGCTTCTGCTCGGTTTTAATGGCACAGATACAATAACGCAAACGAATGTGCAAAAAGGTGTTTTTGTTTTGAAAGGAACTGTTGAAAATACAGATGCGCGTATCATTCTTTTTCCGTCGCTGCAGCGGCGTATGGTTTTATTTATGGGAAATGATACCGTAAATATTAATGGCGCCAGTGAAAGCGATGTTACTATAAGCGGCTCTCCAAGCAACCTGGATTATGAGGAATTTATTTATGACATAAAACCGCTGAATGATTATGTTGAGTTCTACCGCAATCAAATGATGAGTGCAACCACACAGGGCTTACATGATTCTGCATTGATTGAATTGAACACGGCTTATAACATGTATCAAAATGCAATTGACCGTTTTATTGCGCGCAAAAAAAGTTCGCCGGTTGCTGCGCTACTGCTTGCATATAGTTATGATACAGATCCTAACCGTGATGTGTTATTGCTTGAAAAAAGATATAACCAGCTTGATACTTTTGCACTGCAAAGTAAGTTTGCACAAAACCTTGCCAATGTAATTAAAGAAGATAAAGTTGGTGCTGTGGGAACGCAGAGTTTAGATTTTACACAAACCGATACAGCCGGTAAAAAAGTTTCGCTTTCTCAGTTTAAAGGCAAATATGTGTTAGTTGATTTTTGGGCGAGCTGGTGCAGACCTTGCCGCATGGAAAATCCGAATGTTGTTGCCGCATACAATAAATACAAAGACAAAAATTTTACAGTATTAGGTGTTTCTCTTGATGCTGAAAAAAATAACTGGCTGCAGGCAATTCATTCAGACGGTTTAGCGTGGACACAGGTAAGCGATTTAAAACAATTTCAAAATGCAGTTGCAGAATTATACCACATAAAAGAAATTCCGCAGAATATTTTAATTGATCCTTCCGGCAAAATTGTTGGCAAAAATTTACGCGGTGATGCGCTTGAGCAAAAGCTGAATGAATTATTGCAGTAGTAATTTCTAATTTAATAATTACAGAGTAATTGTTGCGGCAATACAGCTAATAGTGATTGTATTTACGCAAGAAAATTTGTAAGTTAGCGGTCATTGTAGGTCGACCAGAAACAACATAATAAATTGACAAATAGAATGTGGCAAAAAGTAAATTAATGGAAATGCACAATGTAGGCATTGTTGTAGATTCACTTGACAGTGCAATTGAATTCTTCACGGAAATTGGATTGACACTTGAAGGACGAATGATGGTTGAAGGTGAATGGGCAGGACGAGTAACTGGACTTGGCGACCAATCTGTTGAGGTAGCTATGATGGTTACTCCTGACGGACACTCTCGACTTGAACTTTCACAGTTTCTACGTCCGAAAACAATTGCTGATCACAGAACAAATCCTGTGAACTCACTTGGCTATCTAAGAGTAATGTTCAGGGTTGACAACCTTGATGAACTTTTGGTCAGACTTGAAAAACACGGTGCTAAAGTCGTTGATGAAGTTGTTCAGTTTGGTGACGTTTACAGACTCTGCTACATTCGTGGAGTAGAAGGATTGCTTATTGGTTTAGCTGAACA
>JAICKT010000572.1 GCA_025927795.1 Parafilimonas sp.
CAAATAAAAATTCATATTGATAATTGTTAGCATAGATCTTATCATTAAAAGGATAATTGATGCTCAAACTTCTTTGAACAGGTAAACCTGTTTGTGAAGCCTGATAAAATGCAGAATAGATATACGGCATCATACGATAGCGAAAACCAATGTATGTTTTTGAAATCGCTTCTGCTTCTTCGCTATAAGCCCACGGTTCATTTGCAGCTCCAAAAAATTCACGATGATTGCGGCAATAAGGAGAAAAAATTCCAAATTTTCTAATTATTTTTTATATATGGACTTGTAAAACCTAACTTCTTTAACCCATTTTGTATATCGGAAATATTCATGAATAGTTTCCATAACAAACCACTGCGATAATTTTCAATCATCGTAACAATCGGACCTTCATCAATTGCAAGATGTGTTTTTGAATGCCAGTTATGTTCTATGCTGAAACCATCATCAAAACCATACGGTCCCCAGATTTTATCGCCAAGCTGATAATAAAAATAACGCAACGCTTCCATGCTTTCTTTTTGTGTATATGGCATTGAAGAAATAGCTGCTGTTGGTTGAATAACGCCGCGATCATTTTCAGGGCTGTGCGCCAGGTAGCCTTTGTAACTATCACCTGCTGTTAAGCCCCAGCACTTGTCAGAATAACCTTTAAAGTGATGTGGATTTTCAATACAATATTCCCTGTTAATTAACGTATGATTTTTCCCTTGCATAAAATAATCATTGCCTAAAGAATCAACCAAACCATTGGGGTCAATACCCTGGAAAGTATATTGCTCAAAAAATAATGGTCCGCCCATATCATTACCATAATTACCCAATGGTAATGTATAACCATAATATTCTTTGCCGCATTTAAAACCGGGACTTCCAGCCCATGTTCCATCATACACATCTTTCGAAATAGAATGATTGGGCGATGAAGCTGAAATGATATACGTGATCAAACATTCATTCCAACCCCAGATGGGAAAGTTCATATCGAAATCATTGTTCGGGCTCCAGTGCCAGAATAATTTATTCTGATGATTGGTATGCCAGTTCCAGTCTGCAGCGCCCCACATGGCATTGATGCGATTGCGTAAATATTTTTCGCGAGGTGTGTCTTTATTAAAATATTCTCGTGCACATAAAAACCCCATCATTAAATAAGAAGTTTCAACAAGATCAGCTCCATCATCTAATCTATCAAACGGAATTGTTTTGCCTGTTCTTCCATTCATGAAGTGCGGATAAATTCCGTGATAACAATCTGCATGCGTTAAAAAATCTGCGATCTTAATTAAACGACCAACCGCGGTATCTCTTCCAATCCAGCCACGATTAACAGCAACGATGGTTGCCATAATTCCAAACCCTGTTCCGCCAATTGCACCTGCATCAGGACCAAAAGTTGATTTACTTAAATTGGGTTCATCCCACGCTTCATTAATATAATCCCAGTAATATTCTGCGTGAACGGTGTTGTCTCTTTCCAATGCCAACCCGCTTACAGGATGCGCATGATGCCAGAAGTAACGAAATGTTTGCCGCTGCACAACATCTAACAGTTCAGAGTCCGAAAGATTTTTGATAATGCCGACAGGAGGAATAGAATCTTTGTCGGCGATGGGATTGTAATGTTTTGTTTTTTGCGCAAAAGAATTCAAGCAAAGCAGAATTGCAATTCCAGTAATGTAAATTTTGTAATTCATTAATTGAATAAAATTAAATCAGCATAGTAAACGATTCCTTTAAATTACATACTTGCAGCAAAAGATGAAAATAGTTTTTCTGAAACATCTTTTACAAACAGAATAAAAACACAAGAAAGATTTATTGTTGCTTAAAAGGCCGACAATGAAAGTTGGTTAAAGTCGGTAATAATTATTTTGTAAGCTTTATAATAAAAGGTGATTGAAGAAATAAATTTTTAACTTAGTAAATACATTTAAAAATGCTTATTCAACAGGATACATATAAGCGCATTGTTGCTGCCAAAATGTTTATTGATAATAATTATTATGAAGCAATAAATCTTGAGCAAATTTTCAGGCAGGCTTATTTTTCAAAATTTCATTTTCATCGTTTTTTTACGAGCATATACAATGTTACGCCAAATGAATATCTAACTGCACAACGTATTCACCACGCAAAAATTTTATTAGCGAAAGAGG
>JAICKT010000676.1 GCA_025927795.1 Parafilimonas sp.
ATAGCTGAATTATATATTCTGATGCATGTTAGCGATAATTTTCATTCACATGCATCCGGCAGGTTTGTTATCCACAACTCACGTTAAATATATCATGTATGTATTCGCTATTTTTTTTACTTCGTTTTACTTGCCGATATTCGCAGTTTAGAATTGCACCCGTTTATGCGTCTTTCATTCAACAATACACAAACCGCCTTTGCCTACAAAACGAACAAAGAATTACAAGCCGGACGCTTTCTTTTCGGCACAATGAACTATTCATGGTTTGCCGCCATTGGTGTAAGACTTACTCCATTTTTAATGAAGACTGGTTTACCTGTGCATGGCGCAATTCGTAAAACAATTTTTAAACAATTTGTTGGTGGTGAAACACTGGAGCAAACAGCAGCAGTCGCAAAAAAATTAGGTGAATATGGTGTTCAGGTAATTTTAGATTATGGCGTGGAAGCAAAGCAGGGCGAAAATAATTTTGATAAAGCAAGAGATGTGTTTATTCGTGTAATTGAGTATGCAGCTACGCAGCAAAATATACCTTACATCAGTGTAAAAATTACAGGTATAGCCGGAATTGATTTACTGGAAATTTTAAATTCTGCACCGCGGTTACGTAGTGGAATTCACGATCATGAACTGGAAGATGCAAAATGGCAGCGCGTAAGAGAACGCATGTATGATATCTGCGAAAAAGCTGCAGAAAAAAATATCGGCGTTTTAATTGATGCAGAAGAAAGCTGGATACAAGATCCGATTGACAGGCTTTCAATAGAAATGATGGAAATTTTTAATCGTGATAAATGTATCGTGTTTAATACTATTCAGCTTTACCGACATGACAGGATGAATTTTTTAAAAATGTACCACAACATTGCAAAGCAAAGAGGCTTTATGCTGGGTGTAAAAATTGTTCGTGGTGCATACATGGAAAAGGAGAGAGCAAGAGCGGCGCAAATGCATTATCCATCACCCATACAACAGGATAAATCTTTTACTGATGGAGATTTTAATAGTGCGGTTGAATATTGTATAGATAACATTGAAGAAATTGCTACGGTAATTGCAACACATAACGAATACAGTAACCTGCATGCAGCAGAGTTACTTGATGCAAAAGGTATTCCGCATAATCATAAGCATATACATTTCTCGCAATTGTATGGAATGAGTGATAACATTACTTTCAATCTTGCAAAAGCGGGATATTCAGTGAGCAAATATTTACCATTTGGTCCGATAAGAGATGTGATACCATATTTAATGCGTCGCGCTCAGGAAAACAGCAGCATCAATGGGCAAACAAGCCGTGAATTATTATTAATAAAAAGTGAATTAAAAAGACGAAGAACACAGAAAGTTAAAACTGCAAAACAACATAAAGAAGTGCCTGCATAGTTTGTTCACGTTTGTGTGCATCATTAAAAAACATTATTCTGATAATCGTTATTCAACTGTATAATATCAGGCTCACGCACATAATTACTGTTATACCTGAATTGAATAT
>JAICKT010000365.1 GCA_025927795.1 Parafilimonas sp.
AACAGCATCAGCCATAAAAAAATTTTCAAACAATAAAATTATTGTGGCTGATGAAGCAGGGAAAAGTAATCTTGTTGAACAAGCAATAGAATATTTTAATTGATGAGTGTAATAAAAAACGATTTAAAAAGACCTGTCAGGTTTACAAAACCTGACAGGTCTAAAGAACATAGCATGTCTGAAATAAAAAACGATTTACTATTAAAAGCATTACGTAAAGAAAAAGTTGAGCGCCCACCTGTGTGGATGATGCGACAGGCAGGAAGATATTTACCCGATTACATAAAGCTGCGCGATAAATATGATTTCTTTACCCGTGTGCAAACGCCGGAACTCGCTGCAGATATTACATTGAAACCCTTTCATCAAATTGGTGTGGATGCAGCAATAATTTTTTCAGACATTCTTGTTATTCCGCAGGCAATGGGTGTTGAAGTATTGATGGAAGAAGGCAAAGGACCATCGTTACCAAAATCAATCAAAACACAAAAAGATATTGATGCATTAAATACAAATAATGTTGATGAATATTTGAAATATGTTTTTGATGCATTATCACTAACAAAAAAAGAATTAAATGGCGCTGTTCCTTTAATCGGGTTTGCAGGCGCGCCATGGACAATCTTTTGTTACATGATTGAAGGCAAAGGCAGCAAAACATGGGATAATGCAAAACAATTTGCATACACTGAAACAGAGCTTGCCCATCAACTCTTACAAAAAATTACAACAATAACAATTGATTATTTAAAAGCGCAAACAAAAGCCGGAGCAGATTGTGTGCAGGTGTTTGATAGTTGGGCAGGAAGTTTATCGCCGGAAGATTTTAAAATTTTTGCTCAACCTTATTTACTACAAATTGCAAATGCTGTAAAAGATTTTGCGCCAGTTATTTTATTTCCAAAAGGCACATGGTATGCACTGGAAGATTTAAGTAAAAGTTCGGCATCAGCAATTGGAATTGATTGGGCTGTTTCGCCAAAGCAAGCAAGAGCATTAACAAACAACAATATTACTTTGCAGGGAAATTTTGACCCTGCAAAATTGTTAGCACCAATTCCGCAAATAAAAAAATGGGTAAAAGAAATGATTGATGATTTCGGCACGCAAAATTATATTGCGAACCTTGGTCATGGCATTACACCTAATGTTCCTGTTGAACATGCAAAAGCTTTTGTAGAAGCTGTGAAGGAATATCAGAACCAGGATTTGCAGAATTAATGGACTGTGAGGAAATATATATTCTGCGTGTTTCGACTAATTAGGTATCAAAATAGTTAATTGTAATTTTGTAAAATGAACCAAGCAAAACAAAAACCTGTTTTTAATCGCCGCATTTTTTGGGATGTAAATTTTGATGCGCTGGATTATGATAAGCGAGCACGATTTGTAATTGAGCGTGTGTTTGAACGCGGCGACGTTGATGATATAAGACAATGCAGAAGATATTACGGTGATGCGCTAATTACAGAAGTTCTCCTCACAGCCAAATATCTTCCTGAATGGAGCTTGCACTTAGCTGCTGCTGTAATTGATAAACCAGTTAATGACTTTCGATGTTACAAACTCAGGCAATTAAATCCAACGCTTTATCCATATTAAAGCGTGTGATGAACATGAAGGAGTTTAGTACTTTCAGCCTTGTTGGAGGAACAACTTTAGCATTAAAATATGGACATAGGATGTCAGTTGATTTAGATTTTTTTTCTTATGAAAATTATGATACTACACTTCTTGAAAACGCTTTGCAAAAAGAATTTGCAAATAAGGTTAAGTTGCAAATTCAAAAACCGAAATGGGGGATTTTTGTTTTATAGATGATGTAAAAGTTGATATTATCCATTACCCGCATCCAACAATATACGAGCCTGAAACTATTGATGGCATTCGGTTGTATAGTTCTCCTGATATTGCTGCCATGAAATAAATGCAATTCTTGGCAGAGGCAAAAAAAAAGATTTTTGGGATTTATCAGAATTATTATTGCATTATAAATTGGAAGAGTTAATTTCTTTTCACCAACAAAAATATCCTTCTCAAAATCTTTTAATAACAATTCCGCAGGCCATCACCTATTTCGATGATGCAGAAGAAGACGAAGAACCGATAAGTTTGAAAGGTCAAACATGGATTTCTATGAAAAAATTTATTCAAAAAAAAGTAAGAGAATATTTATCGTGAATTCAGATGTCTGACACTTTTCAAGTGTCTGAAACTTGTTAACCATCAAAACCCGTTTTAATAACTGTCCATGAAAACTTTTTTACAGAATCCATAATCACCCAAAACGCAGCGCCGGAAACAATCAGAACAAGAATAACCAACGGCATGCTTGTATAAATAAAATAATGCAAAACCGCAATAGAAAAAGGAATTATCATTCTAAAAAGATTACGCATAAAGTTCCCTGCCTTTACTTCAATGCTTTGATTTTTCGCAAAAGGCAATTCTTTATTTCCCAAATACACCAACGCGTAACAAATAACCAATTGGTTAACCACAGCTAATAAAAGGTTTGGAATAAATGAAATGCCAGCAAGTGCAATACCTGGTACAGCCAAAACCAAAATGAAGAATAAAAAAAACTTTACAATCGCTGCTTTTACAGCACCGTTAATAATTTCACCGGGCACATTAACCGGCGTTATAAAATATAGCCATGCTGCTTTATATTTTTCAGAATAAACAAGCTGCGTTACAGCCATTGACAGCAACAAGCTGCTAAAATATAACGCAGTAATAATTACAACTCTTCCCTGCGTTGTTTGCTCTTGTATATCGCGCAGACTTAAATGTTTTGCATTGAAAGAAAAGAGTGCAATGTAAACAATTAAATAACCGATGGAAGGATATACTTTCATTTTAAAATCGCGGCTTCGCGCCATCATATACCATGTAAACAAAAAGCCCATTCGTTCTGCGCCGGGTTTTGTAATAAACTTCGCAACAGAAGCTGAAAAATTTGTTTTACGAATTGTTTTGTGTGTTGCTGATGTTGCAGGCGCAGCATCATTCGCTGTATTTGAAATGAGTGATAATTTTTTGTTGAATGATGGTGCTAAAAAACGTATCACTATCCACAAACAAAAAAAGGGCAACAGCCATGCACATATTGCAGCACTGTTTTCAAGCGGCGTGCCTTGCAAATTATATGTTACATTCCATGCGGCAGCAAACCAATAAGTCGGCAAAAAAATTAACCAACTGCTGTTTGAAAAATGAAAATCAAAATTCTCAACCTTACCAATCATTCTTGGCAGCAATTGAATGCTCGCATATAAAACAACTGCAAACGCAATTTGTATATAACTAATAATGTTTTTAAATTTTTCTGGCTTTGTTATACGCAGAATAATTATGTAAACCGAGTTCACTAAAAAGATGGAAAAAATTACAGTAAGCAGGCCTGAAAAAAGCAAAAGCAACCAACCCGCAATTCCATAGTGAATGCCCATATAAATTAAGCCGGGCAACAACATGGGTACAACCAATTTGCAGATATGTATAAAAATATGCAGCAGCCTCGCGAGTAACATGGTGCGGTCGCTCACCGGCTTGGGCATGATGATATAATTGTCTCTTACATCAATTAATACAGAAGTAAAATCTGATATAAGTGTTGATGCAAGCATGAAAATAAAATAGGTAAAATAAAAAGTAAGCTGCGCTATAATTGCGGTGTTTAGTGCAAAGCTGAATAAAAATAAACATCCCATCAGTGCACTAACAAACATGGTGGTTAAGGTGGCTTTGTTAATTTTTTTGCTTTCTTTTTGCCTGCGACGACTTGCCATTAACAATGCAGGTCTGCGGTCATCCATCAAAAGCTTTGCAGTAAGAATGTTTTGCAACTGATTTGTGTTTACACCGTTTTTGCAGTATAATTTTTTAGGAAGCAGTACAAACTTTAATAAAGCCTGGTTAATAAAATTCATAAATGAATAATTATTCATTAAATGCGCGAAGCAAATCATCGGCAACACTTTCACCCTTACTGTTACCTGTAAGCTGTGAAAATATTTTTTCCAGACTGGTATTGCCTTCCTGTTGCTGTAGTTCTGCAAAACTGCCATCAGCCACCACAACGCCTTCATTAATTAAAATAATGCGGTCGCTTACTTTTTCAACAACATCCATCATGTGGCTGCAATAAAAAATTGTTTTGCCTTCTTTTGCCAGTTTGCTAATAAGGTCTTTAATAATAATAACACTATTGGCATCAAGCCCGCTTAATGGTTCATCCAAAATAATAATATCAGGATTATGCAGCAAGCCGCTTGCAATAAGCGCTTTTTGTTTCATGCCTTTGCTAAAACTGTCCATGCGTTGATTTAGTTGTTGCTGCAATCCAAAAGCAGTCATCATTTTTTCAATGCGGTTCATGCAAACTGTTTCATCAAGATTATATAAGCTGCCCATCAATTTCAAAAATTCCAGCGGCGTAAGCACATCATACAACTCTGCCTG
>JAICKT010000239.1 GCA_025927795.1 Parafilimonas sp.
AAACAACGTTGCGATAGTTCAGTTATAAAAGAAATTACTTCTGTTGATGGACATATTTACCAGGTTCCGTGGAAGGTGAATCCATTCATGACGATTTACAATAAAAATTTATTCCGGGAAAATGGCATTCATCAACTCCCCATAACGTACAGCGATTATTTAAATGATGCCCAAAAATTTAAAGAAAGCACATCAAAAAAAGGAACACCCAAATGGTTTGGTTATACGTCTGTAAGAGAAATTTGGTATGAGCGTTTGTTTAATTTTTATATGTTGTATCTCGCGGCTTCTAACGGAGCGCCGCTTATTAAAGACAATAAAGCTGCATTCAATAATAAATATGCTGTTGATGTTTTTCGCTTTATGCAAACCCTGTATAACAATGGATATTTTACGCGGGAAAATTTAGCGGGTTCCAATGACCCTTTTGTAACGCAACAAATAGCAACAGAGTTTACAGGTCCGTGGCAAACGGATTTTTTATTAAGCATTCCAGGCAGAACTTTTCAATTTGATTATTTACAGCCGCCAGTTCCTGATGACCACCTGGGTCCGGTTTATACGTATGCTGACCCAAAAAATATTGTTGTGTTTAACACATGCAAACATCCGCAGCAGGCATGGGATTTTATTAAAACAATGATTGATAAAGAAGGAGACCTGCAGTTGCTGGAGCTAACAGGTCAGATGCCGCAGAGAAAAAATCTTGATACTGATAATTTTTATACTGATTTTTTTAAGAAAAATCCAATGACGAAAATTTTTGCAAAGCAGGTGAAATATGTAAAGGGGATTGATAATTGCGATGTGATTGTTGAAGTGCTTGATATTATTTCACAGGAATATGCAGCCTGTGTTATTTATGGAAAAAAAACACCTGAAAATGCAGTGCGTGACGCAGCAAATGCAGTGAATGTTTTGCTTGCAAATAATAAGTAAAATTTTTAAAACTTTTTAAAATTGGTTATCAATGAAGTTATTTAAAATCGTCATTTCGACGTTAGGAGAAATCTCCTGAATTCGAGAGATGCCTCGTTCCTCGGCATGACGTTCAAAGAGTATATTTATTTTTATACGCGTTGACAAGCTAAGGATTTATACTAAAAAAATTGTTTCATTAAGCAGAACATTAAATGCAATTAAACATTGGAATTGTTGGTGCAGGCGGCTTTGCGCATTTTGCAGCAAAAGCATTTTTGCAGGTTGCAGGAATAAATATTGTTGCTGTGCACGACGTTAATGAAGCAGTTGCAAAAGAATTATCGAGTGAATTGAATGCAAAAATCTATACAGATTATGATGCATTATTAAACGATAGTGACATTAATCTAATTTATATAGCAACGCCTCCATTTTTACACTATCTGCAATCAAAAAAAGCATTGCTTGCAAACAAACATGTTATATGCGAAAAGCCAGCTGCATTACATGTTAAAGAAGCGGAAGAATTAGTAACGATTGCAAAGACTGCAGGTTTGTTGTATGTTGTTAATCTTATGCAGCGCTATAATTTTTTGTACGATGTTGTAAAGAAGATTATTGATGAAAAACTTGCAGGAAATTTTTTACATGGATTTTTTGAGAATTATGCAAGTGATGAAAACTTAAATGCTGAACATTGGTTTTGGAATGAAGAAAAAAGTGGCGGCATTTTTATAGAACACGGTGTTCATTTCTTCGATATGTTTTCGGGATGGCTTGGCGAAGGCGAACTTGTAAATGCCTTTACATTACAATCTTCAATCAACAAAAAAATTACAGACCGTGTACAGGCAACTGTTTTATATAAAGATGGATTTGTAAACTTTTATCATGGCTTTAATCAGCCAAAAATTTTAGACAGGCAGGAGCTGCGCCTGCAATTTGAATATGGCGAAATAACATTGTATGAATGGATTCCTGTTAAGATAAAATTCCATGGGATTTTTACAAATGAGCAATTAGAAAAAATACTTGACCAGCTTCCGGGCGCTTCGGTTGTTTATCATAATTTGTCTGAAGAAAATACTTATAAAATGAAAGGAAGATTTTCAGAAAAAAATTTTGATGTGCATGTTACAATAGAACATGGCAATACTGCAGATAAGCAAAACCGTTACCAGAAAATGGTTTCAGCTTTGATAACAGACCAGTGGAGCTGGATAAAAAATCAGAAACATGTTCGCACAATTGATGAAACAAATGCTGTTCAATCTTTAAACATTGCGGAGCAGGCAACACAAACAGCAAAAGGATATAGTCTATTTTGAAGCGCAACGTTCACATAAAAAATAAAAAGCATTTGGCTGCCTCAAAAAAATGGCTGCCTTATTTGCTTGTTTCTCCATACCTGCTTTTTGTTGTAGTTTTTGTTTTGTTTCCTGTGTTGTTTTGTTTTTTTCTCACATTCAACAAATGGAACATCATCGCGCCAATGCATTTTATCGGCATTGAAAATTACAGACATTTATTCAACGATAAATTATTTTGGTTAGCCATTTATAACACACTAAAATTTTTGTTGCTGCATATTCCGTTGCAGTTAATTGTTTCATTGCTTTTAGCTGAATTGCTGAACAAACATATAAAAGCAAAATCTTTTTTCAGAGCATCTTTCTTTATGCCCGTAATAGTTTCCGGCGTTGTTGTAACTATTTTATGGCAGCAGTTGTTAGGCGTTGATTCAGGTATAATTAATCGCCTGCTTACAAGTATTGGATTAGCAAAAGTTGGCTGGCTGGTTAATCCTGATATCGCTATTTATTCCATCGCAATTATGGCAACATGGAAGAATATTGGTTTGTATGTTATTTTATTTTTAGTCGGTTTGCAAACAGTTCCGCCGCAATATTATGAGGCTGCAAAATTAGAAGGCGCAACACGCTGGCAACAATTTTATCATATTACTTTACCCATGATAAATCCAACGATTTTTATGGTGGTTATTTTATCAACTATCGGCGGGTTTTCTTTGTTCATCGAGCCTTATATTTTAACGGGCGGCGGACCCATGAATCAAACACTTTCAGCAGTTTTATACATTTATAAACAGGCGTTTCAATATTATAACATGGGTTATTCTGCAACGCTTGGATTTTTTTATGCATTAATAATTATGACAGTTGTAATACTGCAAAAAAAATTTATTGAAAAAGAAGAATGAGCAATTTGAAAATTTGATGATTTGAAAATTTGAAAATGAAAAAGCGTTTTTCTGTTGGAAGGATTTTAATGTATGCAGTGTTGCTCATTGCTGCTATTTCATTTATTTATCCTTTCATTTGGATGATTGGTGCATCATTAGCGCCAATGAATGAAATAGGAACGATGAACTTATTTCCTTCGCATCCAACGTTCAGCAACTTCAAAACAATGCTTGCAAAAATCCCGATAACGCGTTCATTGTTCAATAGTTTATTCGTTGCATTAAGTACAACTTTTTTGGTATTGATAACAGCTTCAACTGTTGGTTATGCATTGGCTAAAATGAAATTTAGAGGAAGGCAATTCATATTTTATGTAATTGTTTTTACAATGTCGCTGCCATTTCAAATTACACTGATACCAAATTATATCACGATGATTAACCTGCATTTTGTTGATACATTTTTAGCGCTTATTATTCCATTTTCTGTAAGTGCATTTGCTATTTTAATGTTCAGGCAAGCATTCCAGGGTTTGCCGCAAGCTTTAATTGATGCAGCAAGATTAGATGGATGCAATGAGCTTGGAATTATATTCAGAATATTATGGCCGAACATAAAACCAACAATTATAACGGTTGCCATATTAGTATTTATCGGTTCGTGGAATGAAGTGTTGTGGCCGCTTATTGTAATCAGAAATGAAAATTTGATGACGATGCCGCAACTTGTAACATTGTTTGCAGTTGGCGGAAGAGCAGACGCGCAACTCGGTGTAAAAATTGCAGCTGCTGTTTTATTAGCATTGCCTGTAATGATTGCATTTCTTTTCTTTCAAAAATATTTTATACAAAGCATGGCCTCAACAGGATTGAAAGATTAAGGAATGAGGAAATGAGGAATATTGAATGACAGACTTAACTGAATAAAAATTCATCAATACAAAATAAAAGAACAACGCCAATTAATGAAACTTACTAAACATCCGCTTCGTTTGAAGGCTTCTTCAAAAGCAGTAATTACACACTTTTTGTTTTTACCGGGAAATGATCGCATTAAAACAATGGTAAAGCGGGTACAAAATTTAGATGAGCAGGAAGTTGATGTTTACATGAAACAAGTGATGAAAAATTTTGCAAAACGTCACCGCAACATTGAAAAAATTTTTTTAAAACACTTTAGCAGGGTGCAGGATCAATATGCAAAAAGCCTTGAGCGTTTTTCAGCCAAAAAGAAATTATTGCTTGGCGCATATTTCACAAAAGAATATTCATTCCAGGCAGCAGCATTATTTAACCCTTCTATCGTACCGCATCCCGATCAAACAAATTTAAAGCCGGGCGAACAAAGGTTTATCATGAGTTTAAGAGCTACGGGCGAAGGCCATATTTCATCCATCGTTTTTCAAACAGGAATTGTTGATTCTAAAAATATAAAACTTGATAAAAGCTCAGGCTATTATTCTGCTTTGGAAAGAAAAGCAGATATGGCTTATGCAAAAGATTTTATCAGTAAACGTGCATCAACATTTCCATCTTTCAATCCGGAAGTGTTGAACATTTTGCCAAACTTTTTTACTTATACTGAAGCGCATGTTATTTTTAAATCAATAGCACCACATCATCCTTCACACAAACATTCAATTGAAATAATTGAAAATATTCTCGATACAAATTATGGATTAGAATCTGCAACGCATTTGCCCGTAAATGAAACTGTAATTTTTCCAAATGCCAAAGCTGAAAAAATGGGTGTGGAAGATGTTCGGTTTGTATTATTTAATAATGAAGGTGAAAGTTTTTATTGCGGAACTTATACAGCTTACGACGGGCGTAGCATAAAAACGCAATTGATAGAAACGAAAGATTTCAATGAATTTAGAGTACGCACATTGTATGGCAGCGCTATATCCAACAAAGGCATGGCATTGTTTCCTGAAAAAGTAAATGGTAAATATGTGATGCTTTCAAGACAGGGCGGCGAAAAAATTTATATCATGTTTTCTGATGACCTGTATGTTTGGACCGATTTCCAGGTATTGATGGAGCCGCTTTATACGTGGGAATTATTGCAGTTGGGTAATTGCGGCTCGCCGTTAAAAACTGATAATGGCTGGCTGGTATTAACGCATGGCGTTGGTGCCATGCGCACTTACGCAATAAGTGCAATATTGCTTGACCTGAATAATCCCGCAAAAATTATTGGAAGATTAAGTGTACCATTAATTGAAGCAGGCAAAGTAGATCGTGAAGGTTATGTGCCCAATGTTGTTTATACCTGCGGTTGTATGCTGCATGAAAATTTATTGATTATACCTTATGCGGTTTCTGATTCTGCCACGGCATTTGCAACAATAGAATTAGATGAACTTTTAAATAATCTTAAGCCATAAAATTTTAGTATGAAGAAAGGCGCGCAGTTTATGGTTTTATTATGTGCTGCAGTTTGCATGGCTGTCACTTGCAAAAAACAATCGGCACCTGAACCAACACAAACTGCGCAAGATACAGTGCTTGTAAATATGAAGCATTTGAATGCTTTGTATGCGCCCTTCACATTTAATACTGGTGTTAACGCAGCAGGTATTTATATTTATTCTGAAGCACCGGATTATCATCTTGTGCCTGATGCTGATGAAGGCTTTACCTGCGTTGATGATGTGGCAAGGGCTGTGCAAGTGTACACAAGAAACAAAAACTTTTCATCAGATACATCCATGCAAAACAAAGCATACAACCTTATAGATTTTATGTTGCAAATGCAATCAGGCAATGGCTATTTTTTCAATTTTGTTTTTCCTGATTATTCAATAAACACAAGCGGACAAACAAGCACTAATAATGCAAACTGGTGGTCGTGGCGCGCATTGTATGCACTTTCTGAAGCAAGCCCTGTAATCAAAAATAAAAATGCACAGTTAGCAGAAAAAATGGATGCAGCGATAAGTATATTAATTAGTAAAATAAAAACTGATTTTATTTTATTGCCGGAAAACACTAAGGTTGTTGAAGGAATTACAGTACCACAATGGCTGCCTGCCGGAAGCGGTACTGACCAGGCTGCTATTCTTTTGCTTGGTCTTTTGCCTTATGCAAAAACGGATGCAACACTTTCTTCATACATAAAAAAATTGGCTGATGGAATTGTATTGATGCAACATGGAGATGCAACGCATTTTCCTTATTCGTGTATTTTAAGCTGGGAAAATACATGGAGTGCTTATGCAAGCGACCAGGCTTATGCGTTAATGAAAGCTGGTGAGTTTTTTAATGATACATCATACCTTAATAAAGGCATTGCCGTTGCAGATAATTTTTATACATGGATATTGCAAAACGGAATTAAATCTCATATAGAAATGCAAAGTGACGGAACGCAACTATCAATCATCAGTCAACAAAATTTTGACCAGATTGCTTATGCAATAAGACCAATAGTTACTGCTGCTGCAGAGGCTTATCACATAACAAATAATGATAAGTATGCAGATTTAGCAGGACATTTTGCAGCATGGTTTTTAGGTACAAATGATGCGAATCAAATTATGTATTCAACAACGACAGGAATATGTTTTGATGGTATCAGGTCAGCAAATTCTGTGAATATGAATTCTGGTGCTGAATCGACTATTGAAGCATTACTTACCATGGAAATTGCAGAAGCAAATCCTGCAATTAAAACAGCGATGTATACATATAAAAAGTAAATCTTATGTT